>DPZW01000081.1 GCA_003536545.1 Rhodospirillaceae bacterium | reverse complement strand
ATGTCTGATCATGATATTCACCCCATAATAACGGAAAATTGAAATGAAAACCCCCTTAATTTTTGTCAATAAAAACTGTCTTTTACCGTGACAGCCCCATGGGCAATTGCTAATCTGCCACCATGTCAGATGATGAGAATTTCGATTTTAACTGGGATGATGATAGCAGCGGTGATAGCGATAGCCGTACGTCGCTTTTACAGGCCTTTCTAATCGGTCTCGAGCAAGAGCTGAATGAAATTGATCCCAGCGAAGAAGATAAACTGCTGGATTTCGCACCATTCTTTGCACGATTCCTGTCCAAACTGGCCGAAGAATGGGAAAAAACCGATTTCAGTCTGATTATCTATAAACGCGAAGATAATAAACCCATTACGCGCAAGATCGGTGAAAATTTCCGTGAGATCAGCCTTTTGGCGATTGATGATGTTCTGGTGATCGGTGACCGACTGTTGGAGCGCATTGAAAAAGAGAAATCCGTATTGGCCAATCAACTCACGAATTATCTGGACGATGATATCCTCGCGCATATGACCATTTACGGCAAAGATGTTGCCTGGGCGATGGAGCATTCCATCAATGCCTTGTTAGCTGGATACCAGATTGTGGAGCCTTACCGCGGGGGCTATTACCGTAAATCCGGCGCGCAGGACCGCCGTCAGCATAAAAATAAAAACCTGTCGATGAAGGTCGGGATTTAGTCGAATTTATCTGCGCCGAGGTTACGCAGAATAAAATTCAGATTGCCGCTTGTCACTTCAATGATCCAATAACTGTTGCACTCTCCGCGCAGGCGATCGCACATGGCTGTGCCGCCCTGCAGTAGCCACAATGGTTTTTGCCGTCCTGAAACTAATTCTTTGCCATCCCATACGCTGGCAAGATGCAAATGGCCGGTGCAAATAATATCCGCGCCTGCTTCGGCAAATTCGGTTAGCGCGCGCTGGTAGTTTTCTGCCAACAGCCGTGTGGGCGCGAGGGGCGGATGGGTAATAGGATGGTGCACCATTAATATTTTGGTTTTATCTGGATGCTGTGCAAAAAAACTTTTTGTAGTACCAATTTGCTGGTCATCAATCGCGCCCTGTTCCCATGCCCAATCCCGCATCATGCGCCGCGCAGAATTCAAGCCCTGCACCGCAAGATATTCATTGCTCCATTGTGGATTTAAATCCTGCGTAACAAATTTCTGATAGGGGCCATAGGGATCGCAGAACCGCTGAATTAAATTCCACGCCGGTACGTCATGATTGCCGATAATGCATACCCATTCCGCCGGCAGGGCCGCCAAAAATTTCTGGCAATCACGAAACTGGGATGAGAGTCCACGCTGCGTGATATCTCCGCCAATTAAAATCAGATCTGGTTTTTGTGCGCGCAAATCTGCAAGCAAAGCGGCCTCTGCGCCAATTGTCAGGCGCCCAAAATGCAAATCAGTTATAAAGGCAATACGCATTAATCAGCAGAAAGCGGAGTAACAGATTTCATGACATAGCGGTCGCGCGCTTCATCCAGAGCGCGCCGGAAATCATTGGGATTGGCGATTAAAGCGGGCAGGTCAATTTCGCCTACGCCAGTCCCCCGTACAATCACCATACCAAATCCAAAAATCCGCCCCAGCATGGTTTGATGCACAATCGAGCCTTCAATACGGTCAATATTGACCTGATCGATGCGAAGAGTCAGCCAGCCCCGTCTAAAAATCACGCGGCGGTCGGTTACACAAATCTCAGTCGTGCGTTTTTCAATGAATTTACTAAGAAAGGCAAAAAAACCATAGCCAAACAGCCATGACAGAAAAACGACATGAAACCATGCCATCAAATCAAACCACCAATGGTACCGGGCGGCATAAATCAGATGTTCACCCTCTTGCAAGGTACGGGTTTGTCTGGATTGGTGGTCGCGGGCCATAGGTTATTCACCCTTGATTGGTGTAGGATGTCAAGCTACAGATAAGAGAAGATTCCCCATGGCCCGTCTCGCAGATCTCGATTTTTCCGATCTTTACCTCCCCATTAATTATGAGGGGGAGACGCTTGAGCGTTTTGCATGGTACCGGCCTCGTGCCTCTTCCGGTGGCCGTTCTATTGCCCATCTTGGCCCCGAGCATTTGATGGATGCGGAGAATGTTAAAAACATTCTTATCAATGCGAACCGCCAGGATCTGGGCCTGGAGTATGACGGCATCCGTTATCGTGTTGCCTATGTCCCTGATATCAATGGCCCATGGTTTGTCATGCGCAAAGGGACAGATAAAATCCCGACGTTGGCCAGTTTAAATTTGCCAAAACGCCTTGTGCCGGCACTGATGTCGCTGGGTCGTTCTTTTGGTTTGATTTTGATTTCCGGTTCGCCCGGTGCGGGTAAAACAACTTTAGCCAGCGCGCTGCTGCGCGAATATCTGGATTTTTACGGCAATGTTGCTGTGACGATTGAGGATCCGCCGGAGCTACCACTTTCCGGCATGTATCAAAAAGGTATTTGCTTCCAGATGGAAGTTGAGAATGACGATTGGGAAACCCCGATTAAATCCGCGTTCCGTTATGCGGCGCGTTATATTTTCGTGGGGGAAATCCGTGATCCCGGCGCGGCGCTTGAGGCGCTCCGGGCCTGTATCCGCGGCCACCTGGTGATCGCCACCATTCACTCGTCGAAAATCGAGGAAGCGGTTGAGGTCATGGCATCCATGGCGTCGCAACGCACCTCTGCCGTTTCGGGGAATGTGTTGCTGGCGGATGGCTTCCTG
>DPZW01000087.1 GCA_003536545.1 Rhodospirillaceae bacterium | reverse complement strand
CGGCGTTGAAACGGGCGGCAGCAATGTGCAATTCGCGATCAATCCGAAGAACGGGCGCATGATCGTGATTGAAATGAATCCGCGCGTGTCGCGTTCATCTGCGCTGGCATCCAAGGCCACAGGTTTTCCGATTGCCAAGGTCGCAGCGAAACTGGCCGTGGGTTATACGCTCGATGAATTGCAAAATGATATTACCAAAATCACACCGGCATCGTTTGAGCCGACAATTGATTATGTAGTGACGAAAATTCCGCGTTTTGCGTTTGAAAAATTCCGCGGATCTGACTCGTCGCTCACCACGCAGATGAAATCGGTGGGTGAAGTGATGGCCATCGGTCGGAATTTTCAGGAGAGCATGCAAAAGGCCCTGCGCGGCATGGAAAAATCCCTGGCTGGATTTGACGAACAGGATTATTTGCCTGATACGCGCGAAGGCCTGATTGCCGCAATTGCGAAAGCGACGCCGCAACGCATTCTGGCGGTGGCTGAAGGTTTACGCCGCGGCCTCACGGTTGCTGAAATTCATGCGGCCTCAGCCATTGATCCATGGTTTTTGGAACAGATGGCAGGCATTATTCAAGCCGAAGATAAATTGAAAAAACAGGGATTACCCAAGACGGCTGAAGATATGCTGTCATTCAAACGCATGGGTTTTGCCGATGCACGGATTGCCAAACTGATAGGCAAAAAAGAAAAAGATGTTCGCGCGGCGCGCCAGAAAATGAATATCCGTCCTGCTTATCGCCGGATTGACACCTGTGCAGCGGAATTCCCGGCAAGCACGAATTATTTTTACAGCAGTTACGAAAATCCAAGCTTTGGCAAATCTGCCTGTGAAGCTAATCCGTCTGCAAACCGCAAGGTGGTGATCCTTGGCGGCGGGCCCAACCGCATCGGGCAGGGGATTGAGTTTGATTATTGCTGCGTGCATGCCGCCTATGCGCTGCGTGAGGCGGGGTGTGAGACTATTATGGTCAATTGTAATCCGGAAACCGTTTCGACGGATTACGATACATCGGACCGTTTGTATTTTGAACCATTGACGGCAGAAGATGTGATTGAAGTCATCCAGCGCGAGCAACAAAATGGTGAATTGCTGGGCGTGATTGTGCAATATGGCGGGCAAACACCATTGAAACTTGCACATGATTTGCAGGATGCGGGCATTCCCATCCTTGGCACATCGGTGGATATGATTGATCTGGCAGAAGACCGTGAGCGTTTTCAGAAACTCATTCAGAAGCTTGGGTTAAAACAACCGGCCAATGGCATCGCGCGCTCAGTTGCCGAAGCGCGCAAAGTTGCCGCTGAAGTAGGCTATCCCATCGTGCTGCGTCCATCCTATGTGTTGGGCGGTGCGGGCATGGAAATTATTGCCGACGAAGCCGGGCTGGAAAAATATATCAATAATGCCGTGAAGGTTTCAGGCTCAACGCCGCTGCTGCTGGATGGCTTCTTATTGGATGCGGGTGAGGTGGATGTCGATGCAATTTCAGACGGCACAGATGTTTTTATCGCCGGTATCATGGAACATGTGGAAGAGGCTGGTGTGCATTCCGGCGATAGCTCATGCGCGCTGCCGCCGTATAGTTTGAGCGAAAAAATTCAGGAAGAAATTCGTCGCCAGACAAGATTGCTTGCTAAAAATCTAGGCGTGGTGGGGCTGATGAATATTCAGTTTGCCATTAAAGATGATCAAATTTACCTGCTGGAAGTGAATCCACGCGCTTCACGTACGGTGCCCTTTGTCGCCAAGGCTACCGGCGTTCCACTGGCAAAAATTGGCGCGCGCGTGATGGCGGGTGAGAAACTCGCCACGTTTAATTTGATTGAGGCGCATCCGAAACATACGGCGGTAAAGGCCCCCGTATTTCCGTTTAATAAATTTCCGGGCACGGATATTTTATTGTCGCCTGAAATGAAATCGACGGGTGAAGTGATGGGCGTGGACGGCGAATTTGGTCTGGCCTATGTCAAAGCTGTGATGGGTGCAGGCTTTATGTTGCCTATGTCTGGCACGGCATTCATTTCACTGCGCGAACGTGACAAGGCATTGATTTTGCCCACCGCCCGTCGCCTGCTTGAATTGGGTTTCAAGATTGTGGCAACTGACGGTACGGCGTCTTATTTCAACGAACAGGGCGTGACCGCGCATCGCATCAATAAAGTTTTTCAGGGTCAGCCCCATATCGTGGATGCAATGATCAATGGCGAAATCCAATTGGTGATCAATACCGTGGAGGGCGCGCAGGCGACGGCCGATAGCTTCTCGCTTCGCCGCACCGCGCTGCTGCATAGCATTCCGCACTACACAAATTTATCGGGCGCGCGCGCGGCGGCAGAGGCCATTGCCGCCCTGCAACGCGTGGGGGCGGAGGGTCTGACGGTGGGCAGGCTGCAGGATTATGTCGCGGCCACCCCGAAAAAACCCCAGAAAGCAGCCTAGAATCACTTTTTGTTGAAAAACCCATGGGGTTTTGCTAGCTTCGCTGGCTCTGTAATTCAATCCAGGATAGGAAAAATGTCCGCAGTCCAAAAAGTACCGATGACCGAAGGCGGCTTTACCTCGCTTGAGGAAGAACTTCGTCAGCTCAAGCATACCGACCGCCAGGAAGTCATCAAGGCGATTGCCGAGGCGCGCGAGCATGGCGACCTGTCAGAGAATGCCGAGTATCACGCGGCGCGTGAGCGTCAGAGCTTTATTGAGGGCCGTATTCTGGAGCTGGAAGATAAAATCAGCCGCGCGGAAGTGATTGATCCATCTAAACTGTCTGGCAAGCAAATTAAATTCGGCGCGACGGTGACATTGATCGACGAGGATACAGATGAAAAAGTCGTCTATCAGATCGTGGGTGAGTTCGAGGCGGACATTTCCAAGGGAAGAATTTCCATCACGTCACCAGTGGCCCGCGCACTCATCGGTAAATCGCAAGGCGCGTCTGTGGAAGTCGTCACGCCTCGTGGCTCGAAACTTTATGAGATCGCTAAGGTGCAATACAAATAGTCACTGAATGCATAGTGATAAAAAAACGCGGCATTGCCGCGTTTTTTGTTAACTGAATGCAAGGCATTAAACCCCAGCCATCTCCAAAGCCTGCTTAGTCACTTTGTCCGTATCTTCGCCTTTTTTATCGGCAGACAACGCGCCCAGTGCCAGCAGCATCAATTGACCTTTATTGGCGGCAATCATGCCTTCGCGGTTTTCTTCGTCATCATTGATTTCATACATTAAACGCTTGAGGCGGCGCAGTAATTCTTCGTTATCGGCCAGCGGTTTATTGTCAGGGTTAATGGCCGCCGCGCTGACGAGTGCCGCACGCAGAGCCGCATTATTTTTGCTATTCCCCATTTTTTCTGCAGCCAATTTCATTTCGCCATCCGGCAGATTTTCGCGCAATTTATTGGCAGTTTCAGCATCGCCAAGTGTATTCGCGCATAAAACTTCCAGTCCTTGCCAGAAACTATTGCCTTGCGTATTACGCGTCGCCATGGCTTCCAGGCATGCGCTTTCAGTCTGGTTATTGGCAAGCTGCAGCGCGATGCGCGATTCCACATCACGGCTGTCATCACGGCCAATACGTGCCACGTTCAGCAAACGCGACGCATCCGCATAACGGTTTTGTGCTGCCAGCACATCAGCGCGCCATTGTGTATAAGCCATCCCATCCATACCTTCGGGAATATAAACAGCCGACATGGCGATGTGGCGGATCAGATTTTGTACGCGCTTGTTGTCACTATTCACGAGTGTTGGTAAAATCGTCACCACATCCTTGCCGCGCGCGCCATCCCAGATGCCGCGGTCTGCACCGGCATTTTCATCTTCTTCGGTCTGCCACAAAGAAATTTCATCTGCCGGTTGGCGCGCCATGCGGATTTGTGCAGAGCTGCGCGTGCGCACTTCACCGGTTGCGACAGCCGGAGCCTCGGCAGGTTTGGTTTCAGGCAAAGCGGCTTCTTCAACCGGAACGGTTTTGGTTTCTGCGATGGGCGGCATTTCATGGTTTTTGGCCGCATTCATCTCACCGCCCGCAGGCGGCGGCACGCAGGCCGAGAGCAGCAAGACCGCACCCAGCGCGAAAAGGGTTTTAAAGTTTGAAACGATCATTGGAAATTACCACTTCGGTTGGTTTTGCAGGCGCGGGAATGCGCCAAAAAGCAAGGACGGCGATGCCGCCAATAATTGCCACCAATAAGGCAACAAATAGATATCTCAGCATAACTCCACCTTGGCCAGAACGCATTCTATGGGTAAACCATATTTGATGAAGCGAAGCAATCATTTCCCGGAAAAACCTGAACGCCAGCCCATCGGGGCCTATGCGAAATATCTGGCTGATATCAAATGGCTTGAGAAGCCGATTGTATTGGTTGGATTGATGGGTGTGGGCAAGACGCAACTGGGTCAGGCCCTGGCGGAAAAGCTGGGCCTGCCGTTCCGGGATTCCGATGCGGAAATTGAAAAAGTGGGCGGGCTAGTGATTACAGAAATCTTTGACCGTTTTGGCGAGGAAAAATTCCGCGAATTGGAACGCCGCGTGATTGGCGAAATTCTGGAAGGCGGGCCGATGGTTTTGGCCACGGGCGGGGGGGCCTTTGTGCAGGCGGCCACGCGCGAATTGATTAATGGCTGCGCGGTATCGGTTTGGCTGCGCGCGACATTGGATACGATTGTTGACCGTACCCAGCGCAGCAAACATCGCCCACTGCTGCAAACTGAAAATCCACGCGCCGTGTTGGCGGAGCTGATGGAAAAACGTTATCCATTATATGCTGAGGCAACGCTGACGGTGGATACGGACAATTACAGCCGCTGGCAGACATTGGATGTGGTGCTGGACCGTTTGCATGCCTATGCCATTGCACAAAAAACAAATTCAGGCTTTGGTAGCGAACAATGACAAAACCCATTCACATTAAACTTACAGGCCACGCCTATGACATTCATATTGGCGCAGGGATGCTGGCCAGCGTCGGTGCCTTGACCAAATCATTTGCGCCGCCGCGGGTTTTTATTGTAACTGATGAAAACTGTGCCCAGCATTATGTGATGCCTCTCATCGCGTCTTTGCGTGCGGCGGCGATTGATATGGCGCCGCCGATTGTCGTGCCGGCGGGCGAGGCGAGTAAATCTTTTGCTGAAATGGAAACTGTGATGCGGGCATTAATGCGCGGCGGTGCAGACCGCCATAGCATGATTATCGCGCTGGGTGGCGGCGTGTTGGGCGATCTGGCCGGATTTGTGGCGGCGACCGCGTTGCGCGGGATACGTTTTGTGCAAATGCCAACCACGTTATTGGCGCAGGTGGATAGTTCTGTGGGCGGCAAGACCGGCATTAATTTGCCTGAAGGCAAAAATCTGGTCGGTGCGTTTCATCATCCGTCATTGGTGGTGATTGATCCCGATGTTCTGCAAACGCTGTCGCGCCGTGAACTGCTGGCGGGCTATGCAGAAATTGTGAAATACGGTTTGATCAATGATGCAGAATTTTACGGGTGGTGTGAAAATAACGGTGAAAAATTATTGGCACTGGACGCGGATGCATTGACCTATGCCATTCATCGTTCCTGCGCGAATAAAGCCAAAATTGTGGAGCAGGATCCCGAAGAGCAAACCGGTCTGCGCGCGCTGTTAAATTTGGGCCATACCTTTGCCCATGCCTATGAAGCGCTGGCGGGTTATTCCGGTGCGTTATTGCATGGCGAAGCAGTGGCATTGGGATTGATCAAGGCTGCACAATTATCCGCGCATCTGGGTTTTTGTTCGGGCGGTATCGCCACGCGCGTGGCGGCGCATCTGGGGCATGTCGGCATGCCCACCGATCCGAAATTTTACGGTGATTTCAAAGCCGATGACGTCATCGCCCGCATGCGCGCGGACAAGAAAAATTCCGGTGGCAAAATGAATCTGATTTTGCTGAAGGGGATCGGCGAAGCCTTTGTGGAAAAATCCGTGGATGAAAATGCGGTGCGCGCGGTGTTATGATTGCGCGTTCCGCGTGGATGACGGCAGCGTCACCACCAGACCATCAATTTCCGGCTTCATGCAGATCTGGCAGCCCAGGCGAGAAGTTTTGGTGAGGCCGAAGGCGAGATCGAGCATGTCTTCTTCGTCTTCGGTGGCTTCGGGCAGCTGGTCGTAAAATTCAGGGTCCACCACCACATGGCAGGTCGAGCAGGCGAGTGAGCCTTCGCATGCGCCTTCAAGGTCCACGTTATATTTGCGCGCGGCTTCAAGGACCGTCAGGCCCTCGGTTACTTCGACTTCTTTGCGCGTGCCGTCTTTCTCGACGAATGTCATTTTAGGCATATATTTTTTCTCCTGCCGCGTTTTACGCAAGCCTTTTCGCCATATCAATATAAATACGGGCAAATTCCTGAAAATCTTTCTCGTTGGAATTCCAGCCACCGCTGATGCGAATGGCGCAGGAAGCGATATTTTTAT
>DPZW01000090.1 GCA_003536545.1 Rhodospirillaceae bacterium | reverse complement strand
CAGCCGATTATGCCGCACATGGGGTGTTCCTAACCGAATTTTTTAATGAAGCCATGCTGCTTTGCCCAATGGGTAAGGGTTGCCGCTATATTTGGAAATAATACCATCACAATTGCGCCAAAGGTTTGGAGGTCCAATGAAACCGATAATGATTTTTTGATATCCTGCCAGTAGCCGGATTGGCCTGACATACGCTTGTAAACTGCAAGGCGCAGTAAAATGCCTGCATAGGTTGCGGGAGCTTTCTCTTTTAATAATCCTCCATGCATCGATAAATGTGCTTCCATACATTGCGCGCTTTCACGGGCCTTGTGCGCCTGAGTCCAGCCCACGCTGATAGATCCGGGCGTTCCATAGTGATAAATGCGCAGAACATCAGGGGTTACAAAATACTGCGTCAATTTGGCAAAATTCGTATAAGAAATAATGCCGCAGGATTTTTTTGTGCCTAGGTCATAATACTGATGGACCTTTGCAAAGGCGGTGTGAAAAATAGGCAAATACTCACCGCTGTAACGCTGGTTTAAAAAGTCATCCAGTGTCATCAGGCCTTTGTATTCGGGGCAGGTCACCGTGCTTTTACCCTGGCCATCCAGACATTGCGTGAAACATATTTCACAGTGTGCATAATCTTTCTGCCATTCGGCCAGTATTTTTTCAAATACAACCGGCCAATCAGCAACAAATTCATCATCTGAATCCAGTGGTGTAAAATATTCTCCTGATGCATTTTCTATGGCAACATTTCGTGCGTTAGCCAAACCTCTATTTTCCGGAAGCATAACTAACTTGATCAGATTTTGATCAAAATTTTTAAGGATTGCTTGGAGTTCTGCGCTATCTTTACTGCCATCATCTACCACCACAATCTCAACTGAAAATTTACGTGCAGGCCCCAAAATGGACTGGATTGTTTTTTTTATTGTGCCAGAAGCATTATATGCAGGAATACCCACGGTAAACAACGGCTGAGGATTATCTGGTTTCATCTTGTTGCTCTCATACTATAATAAACTCAACATTAGCAACCGCAGGGCACTATCAAAAGCCATTTAAATCAAGGAAACGCCTTTCCCAGCCTCGGAATTTAAGCTAAATCCTTGCAGGAAATGAAAGCTCCACATTCGGTCCTGCACGTGATTACCAGTCTGCAAACTGGCGGCGCAGAACGCATGCTGACCCGCATCATTCAGGAAACCAGGAAGGATGTGGGCCATGCCGTTATCACCCTCATCCCCGGTGGGCAATTTCATGATGAATTAATAAAACTGAATATACCGGTTTTCACATTTTATACGGCTAATCCACTGGTGATATTTTTCAAATTATGGGCCGTTTTCAATTTTATTAAAATGGCAAAGCCCGATACCATTGCTGGCTGGATGGGCCATGGCAATTTGGCGGCCACAGTAGTTAAGCTACTGGCGTTTAGCAAAGCCAAATTGATCTGGCATGTGCGGATGACACTCTATGATCTGCAAAGTGAATCGTTCTGGCAGCGTATTGCCTTATGGGGCTGCCGGATTTTAAGCGGCCTGCCGGCCCGTATTCTTTACAACAGCGCAACGGGGCAGCAACAGCATGAAGCCTATGGTTTTAATAACAGCCGCGGTGCTCTGGTAGATAATGGCTTTGATATTGATAAGATTTACCCCGATAGCGCGCTGCGCGAACAGACCCGCAATGAGCTGGGAATCCTGCCAGAGCATGAGGCAATCGGGCTAATCGCGCGTTATCACCCCATGAAAAATCATCGCCTATTTATCCAGGCGGCTGCACAAATTGCGCAAAATTTTCCGAACACAAAATTTATTCTGGCGGGCAAGGGCTGTGACTTAAAAAACTCTGAAATTATGACGCAGCTGGAAGGGGCCGGATTGACCCCACATTTTATTTTGCTGGGTCGGCGGGATGACATCTGTGCCATTAATAATGCATTGGATATTGCAGTCAGCACATCCAGTTGGGGTGAAGGCTTTTCCAATACTCTGGCCGAGGCTATGGCCTGCAGCACGCCATGCGTTGCCACGGACATTGGTGGCGCACGACATGTGATCGGCGAGACAGGCATGGTTGTTTCCCCGAATAATCTCGATGCGTTTGTGGCTGCAATTGAAGCTATTTTACAAAAATCTGCCAGTGCACGTGAAGAGATGCGCCGCGCCGCCCGCCAGAGAATTGTTGATCACTTTGACATTCGCCATATCGCACGTCAGTATTTGCGCTATTATACGCACGGGTGATTTTTCATGTGCGGCATTGTCGGCTATCTTCGTTTTCAGCATGATTGGCAAGATGGCCAATATCAGGATTTGATTATGCACATGTCCGGCTGTCTCGCGCACCGCGGCCCGGACAGTGATGGCCATTGGATAGATTCCAAACTGGGTTTGGCATTTGGCCATCGCCGCCTTTCCATTATTGATCTGTCCCCTGCCGGCCATCAGCCCATGATCAGCTCAGATGGTCAGGGCGTTTTGATTTTAAACGGCGAGATTTATAATTTTGCCGAACTGCGGAGTGAACTGGAACTGATTGGGGCCACTGCCCAATGGCGTGGCCATTCCGATACCGAAGTTTTACTGACCGCCCTACGGCATTTCGGTATTGAAAAGACGCTGCAAAAAATTAATGGGATGTATGCTTTTGCTTATGCGGATTTGCAGGAGAAAAAACTTTATCTGGCGCGTGATCGTTTTGGTGAAAAGCCTCTCTATATTTACCGTGATGCAGACGGCATGGCTTTTTCATCGGAATTAAAAGCTTTCAAAAAACTGCCGCATTTCGATAGCACGATAGATTCTGGCAGCGTTGCTGAATTCATGGCCTATGCTTATGTGCCACAGCCACGCAGCATTTATCAACGCGCTAAAAAATTGCCCCCTGGTTGTTATGCCATTCTCGATCTTCTACATCCTGCTGATGGCATGAAAACCGTGACCTATTGGTCTGCGCGTGATACCGCTATCAATTGCCGCAAAGAACGCATCACCGACGAATCCCAGGCCTTATCGCAATTGGATGACATCCTGCGCCGTGCGGTAAAATCACGCATGGCGGCAGATGTGCCGCTTGGGGCATTTTTATCCGGCGGCATAGATTCCAGCACTGTCGTTGCCCTGATGCAGGCGCAATCCTCACGGCCCATTAAAACCTATGCAATTGGCTTTGCCGAAGATGCCTTTAACGAAGCACCACATGCCAAGGCAGTGGCTGAACATCTGGGCACGCAGCATACCGAACAAATCGTAACGGCGGCCGAAGCTATGGCCGTCATCCCCTATTTGCGCGAATTTTATGATGAACCTTT
>DPZW01000118.1:2416-2689 GCA_003536545.1 Rhodospirillaceae bacterium | reverse complement strand
GCGCCTGCTGGCGGGAGCGGCCATCGTCCGACAGATCATGAAATTTCTGGATTGCGTCAATTGCAGCCTGGATTTCGCCCTGCGCCGCCAGCAGCATGCCGCGGTCGCGCCAGAGCGAAATTTCATTCGGCGCAAAGGCCTGCATCACTTCAACCGTTTTCAGCGCCAGCTCCAGCCGCCCCTGCTGCACGAGGCGCAATTTGATATTGTTTTGCAGCCGCAGCAGGATATCGCGGCGCGACATCGGCAGGGAATGATCCGGCGTCAGTTCCG
>DPZW01000118.1:0-2226 GCA_003536545.1 Rhodospirillaceae bacterium | reverse complement strand
ATCCGGCGTCAGTTCCGCCGCCATGCCGGCGGCGGCTTTCAGCATGTGCCGGAGACGCGGCACGTCCATTTCCTGTCCGTCATGAAACGGATCGATAATGACGCGGTCCTGGTCTTTATTGAGGCGCACCAGAAAATGCCCCGGGAAATTCAGACCTTCCGTATCCCATCCCATGCCGTGACAGACGACCAGATATAAAACGCCCAGGGTGATCGGCAATCCCATCCGGCGGTCGATCACGCGGATCAGATTGGCGTTTTGCAGATCATCATAGGTCAGGCTGTCGCCGCGATAGTGATGGTTTTCCACAAGCACTTCATGCAATACCTCAGCGCGGGCAAGCAAGGTATCTTCGCCTTTGCGCGCCATGGCCGCGCGCGTTTCATCTATCAATAACTGAATATGATTACGGTAATTTTCCAGACTGGTTTTGGGGATTTCCATGAAGGCAAGCAGCAAAGCTGCTTCACCTAAATTGATTTCCTCATCCGCCTGCGTGCCAATTCGTGCAAGTTCACCTAAAATTTCACCACGTGCAGGGATCATTTATTTCTTGGCAGTTGCCGGGTTCGGCAAATTGGATTTCAGGCGGACATAGCTGACCAAATCTTTCACACCAGAGGTATTGCGCACCAGATTTTTGACACGGTCCAGTTCAGCCTGATCTTGCGCAATCCCCATCATATAAACCACGCCATTGACCACATCGAGGTTATAATTGATGGAAATGATATCTTTGGCCAAAATCATCTGGCTGCGTAATTTGGTAATCAGCCAGGTATCGCTGGCATAGCCCGAAACGCCACCACCTTCCTTGACCTGCAGTTCATTCATCACCTGTTTCACGCCCGGCACTTGCCAGACCAGTTCAACGGCTTTCACCCGGTCTGCAGCCTTTGGTACATTGCCCGTCAAAAGCACGCGACCTTCGGTCACGGTCAGATCCACATTTGTAAAAAGCGAAGTGGAATGTTTCAAAAGCTTGTCATTGATGCGCAGTTGAATCCTAGCATCGCTGCTGGCGGAGTTGATGCTGCGCTCCTCAGAGGCAATTTTTGCGCCTTCAACTACGCCCGTCGTGGCAACCGTGACGCAGCCGCCCAATGCGAGAGCCGAAATTAAAATAACTGTTGTTAAAATCTGCTTTGCCATGCGGCCTCCAAATGTTGAATCTGAAAGTAGGGAGCCACGATGATTAAGTCAAACCGGATAGTGTATTTTCCTTGTCTTTTTCGACGTATAAAATGCGCCATGGCGGCCCTGCGCCGGTGCCATTCAAATTCATTCATGCTTTCATGGCCCAGCAATAGATTTGGCCGCGCCTTGACTTCAATGGCCGCAAAAATATCCCCCTTGCGCGCAATAATATCTACTTCGCCGCCTTTGCAACGATAACGCAGGGCGTGGGGCCAGTAGCCCTTGGCCATGAGATGCACCAGGGCAATCAGCTCTGCGCGGATGCCGCGGCGGTAACTGGCACTGCCGCGGGTCTGGCGAATGCCCTGAATGGGCGGCGGTGCTATGGGTTTAATCTTCAGCATGGGATTTTTGCTTGAGCGGATTATCCGCGCTATCGCTTCGCTGCTTGAGCGCGAGGTCATAAACATCCCGGCGCGGCCATTGGCTTTGCGCACTGACAATCATCACTGCTTCGCGGAAGGGCACACCGCTTTTTAATGCTTTGGCCAGAGATCCCACAACCGTTTCTTCATTCCATTTTTGGCCGCCCTGCGCGGCCTCTATCACCACGACAATTTCACCGCGTGCATCATTGTGGCTATAATGGTTATGAAGTGCAAATAATGTATCCCGCCGCGCCTCTTCAAATTTCTTGGAAATTTCACGCACCACTGCGCCACAGCGCGTAGGGCCGAGAACGCTCACTGCATCCGCCAGCATTTCCTTGATGCGGTGCGGGGCTTCGTAAAAAACCAGCGTGGCGGATAATTCTTTCAAGGTCATCAGTAAATCTTTGCGTGATTTACTGCGCGTGGGCAAAAATCCGCCAAAATAAAAGGGATAGGCCGGCAGGCCGGAAAGTTGCAAAGCAGGCAGCAATGCATTCGCGCCCGGCAATGCTGTCACATTAATTTTTGCGGCAAGTGCAGCCTGCATAATACGATAACCGGGATCCGAAAGTAGCGGCGTGCCTGCGTCACTCACCAATGCCACGCTTGCTCCCGATTGAATTTTTTCTATCAGGCTCTTGGCAACATCCTGTTCATT
>DPZW01000031.1 GCA_003536545.1 Rhodospirillaceae bacterium | reverse complement strand
CTGGCCCCGAAGTCGTTTGTTTAGAAGGATCGCCGGTGTTTCAAGACCTGAGCAAAAATCTCTCATCCGTTTTCCGCAAATTGGGCGGCAAGGGAATATTGTCCGAAACCGATGTGGATGATGCGTTGCGCGCGGTGCGCACGGCGATGCTGCAGGCGGATGTGGCACTGCCCGTCGTCAAGGATTTTCTGATGCGTGCACGCGAACGCGCGGTAGGTGAAGAAGTGTTGCGCTCTGTCCGCCCTGATCAACAGGTGATTAAAATCGTCAATGACTTGCTCATTGAATTATTGGGCGGCACGGCAGCGGAATTGAGTTTGAATGCTGAACCACCGGCTGTCATTTTAATGGCAGGCCTGCAGGGTTCGGGCAAAACCACATCATCAGGCAAGCTTGCCAAATTTCTGGCGGACAAACAGCGCAAAAAAGTTTTGCTGGCATCGCTCGATGTTTACCGCCCGGCCGCACAGGAACAATTACGCGTATTGGCAGAGCAAATTAACGGACATTCGCTGCCTATTATTGACGGCGAAAAACCAAACCAGATTACCGAACGCGCCTTATCCACCGCGCGCAAGGAAGGCTTTGATGTTCTCATCCTCGATTCTGCGGGCCGCCTCTCGATTGACGATGAATTGATGAATGAACTCGCGGCTGTGAAGAAACTCGCCAAGCCGATTGAAACATTACTGGTGGCCGACAGCTTAACCGGCCAGGACGCCGTCAATACCGCGCAAATCTTTCATGAGAAAATTGGTATTACGGGATTAATCCTCACGCGCCTGGATGGTGATGGGCGCGGCGGTGCGGCATTATCGATGCGTCACGTCACCGGCCAATCGATTAAATTTGCCGGCGTGGGCGAAAAACTCGACGCGCTCGAAGTTTTTGATCCTGCGCGCATCGCGGGCCGTATCCTTGATATGGGTGATGTCGTTGCGTTGGTAGAAAAAGCCGCCGAAGCGATTGATATGGCCGAAGCCGAAAAAATGGCCAACGCGGTGATGAAAGGGCATTTCGATTTGGAAATGCTCAAATCACAATTCGGACAAATGAAAAAGATGGGCGGCATTTCCAGTATTCTGGGCATGCTACCGGGCATGGGGCAAATGGGGGACGCGCTCAAAGGTGCCAATGTCGATGACAAAATGATTGATCGTCAGATTGGCATTATCAACAGCATGACAAAGGGCGAGCGACGCGACCCCGATATCATCAAGGCACGCCGTAAAATCCGCATTGCGGGTGGCGCGGGCGTGGACGTTCAGCAGGTCAATCAGCTGCTGAAGCAATTCTATACCATGCGGGATGCCATGAAAAAGCTCAAACGCATGGGTGGAGAAAAAGGATTAAAACGCCACGGCATGGGTGCTTTATTCCAACAAAAACGCCGTTAACAAACATACACAGGAGACAACAATGGCAATTAAAATCAGACTGGCACGTGGTGGATCAAAAAAACGCCCACATTATTCAATCGTCGTAGCGGACAGCCGTTCAGCGCGTGACAGCAAATTCATCGAAAAAATCGGTACCTATAACCCAATGTTGCCGCGTGAATCGCAGCAGCGCGTATCAATCAAAGTTGACCGGGCACAGCACTGGTTATCCGTTGGCGCGCAGCCATCTGACCGCGTGACAGGATTCCTGGCAGAATTGAACCTGGTTGCTGCGCCTGCGCAAAGCGTACGCCCACAAAAATCCGCGCCAAAGAAAAAGGCACAGGAACGTGCACGTGAAGAAGCTGCATTGGCTGAGAAAAAGGCTGAAGCTGCCAAGGCTGCTGCTGAAGCGGAGGCTGCCGCAAAGGCTGCACCGGCACCTGAGCCTGAAGCTGCGCCTGAAGTTACTGCTGAAGCACCTGCAGAAGAAGTACCCGCTGAATCTGCAGCTCCGGCTGAAGAAGAAAGTGCAGCATAATATATTAATCGCAACCATCCTGACTGCGCACGGTGTGCGCGGTTGGGTGAAGTTGCATTGGCATGGTGAGGACCCCCTGCTCGCCCTTACCTACAAAACACTCTATGACAAAAATGGCCGCGCGTTCGAAGTCATGGAACAGCGCATGCAAGGCAAAGCCCTGGCCGTAAAATTCAAAGATATCGATGACCGAGGCGATGTTGAAAAACTGCGCGGCACAGAATTATTTATCGCGCGTGACCGCCTGCCCGCCGCTGCAGAAAATGAATTCTATCATATCGACCTGATCGGCCTCCATGTGCGCTCAACAGACGGCAAACATATCGGCACCGTCCGCGCCATTCAGAATTTCGGCGCGAGCGATCTATTGGAAGTCTCAACCGCGCGCGGCGACGTGGAATATTTCCCTTTCACCGATGATGTCGTGACCGAGGTTAATGCAGAAGAACAATTGATTATCGTCAATATGCCGGAATATGATGAATAATATGCACGCGCAAATCCTCACCCTTTTCCCGGATATGTTTCCCGCCACGCTGGGCCAGGCCCTTGCGGGTAAAGCACTGGCGGATGGCAAGTGGTCATATACCACCACTAATCTGCGCGATTTTGCCACCGATAATTATAAGACCGTGGATGATACGCCCTTTGGCGGCGGCGCAGGCATGGTGATGAAACCGGATATTATTCACGCTGCTGTGCAATCACTGCCGCGCACCGGCCGGATGATTTATTTCTCACCACGCGGAAAATTGCTCGATCAAAAACTGGCCAAAGAACTTTCGGCGGAAAAAACGCTCACCCTGCTCTGCGGCCGCTACGAAGGCGTGGATCAACGCGTGCTTGACCACCATCAGTTTGAAGAAATTTCTATCGGTGATTACATCCTCTCAGGCGGCGAAATTGCGGCCCAGATCTTGCTGGATACCGTCATCCGCCTGCTGCCCGGCGTATTGGGCAATGCCGAAACCCATGCGGAGGAAAGCTTTTCCGGCAACCTGCTGGAATACCCCCATTACACCCGCCCGGCAGAGTGGGAAGGCAAAAAAGTGCCGGAAATCCTGCTTTTGGGCCATCATCAGCGTATAAAAGACTGGCGTTTGGAGCAGCAGCTAGCTATAACACGCGCTCGCCGCCCCGATTTATTGGAACGGCATAACAAAGGTGAATACGGGAACCAACCCGCAGCCAAAGGAGAAAACGATGACAAATAAAGCGGCCGCTGCAGCGGGCAATTTGCTGCAACAACTTGAAGCCAAACATATTGAAAAAGTTTTGGGCGACAAAAAAATCCCTGCATTTTCTGCCGGGGATTCCATCAAAGTAAACGTGAAGGTTGTCGAGGGAACGCGTGAGCGTATTCAGACATTCGAAGGCATTTGCATCGCACGCAAGGAAGCCGGCCTCAACTCCAGCTTTACCGTGCGCAAGATTTCTGCCGGTGAAGGCGTGGAGCGTATGTTCCCGCTTTACTCACCCCGCGTGGATTCTATCCAGGTTGTCCGCAAAGGTCGCGTGCGCCGCGCCAAGCTTTACTACCTGCGCAAACTGACAGGTAAGGCTGCGCGTATTAAAGAACGCACATCTGGCCGCAAGGATTAACTAATCCAACGCTTAAGAAAAAGGCATGCACAGCGTGCCTTTTTTTATTAACAGGGCGCAGGATGGCTATAATGCGTAAAATTGTTCTGATCAAAAACGCGGTAAATGAACAGCATAGTATCTCCCTGCGTGACATTTCCTGAACCATCTGAATCCACATACACGCAATCATAAGGGCGGCGAGATGTTGCTGCGGAAATATCCCCATAAATACTCGTTGCCTTCACAGACGGCGCGGAATAGCCGGCCAGACTGGCAATGGCGGCACAGACTTTTGGGCTTTGCAGAATCAGGGCAATGGTGTCGGTTGGCATTTGCAACGGACAAGCCGTGTCATAATCTGACACAATGATATCAAAATAACCCTCACCACTAGCCACAGCACCTTGGGGCGGCGTAGGAAAATGGGAGATGTAATCTGAAACCAATAATCCTTCGACATTATATCCGCCCGAGCTGACAAAAGGATTGCCATTATTTGCCCGCGCATATTCCTTCCATGCTGCGGCAATATTCTGCGCATCTCCCACAATGCGTGTTGCATCCATTTTTGCCTGCCAATTGGTGATGGCATCATTGCCGTAATTGCTGCTCATCACGGCAATCGCGGCTAAAAGTCCAATCGCAATAATCGCAGTGATCAGATTATCCATTGTAAAATCCTAAGGGATGGTCGCGCCGGACGTGGTTTCCGGACGGCCAAATGTTGGCAGGTTTTGTTCCATTCTCGCCTTGCGTTTGGCTTCGCGCTCTTCTGCTTTTCTTTTCCGCTCGGCGCGTTTGGCTTCACGCTCTGTTTTTTTCTTTTCCATTGCCGCCAGACGTTCCTGTTTTTTCAGTTCACGCTGCTGCTTTTTTTGTTCCTTTAAAATCTTGGCAGCCTCTTTGCGCTTCTCGGCTTCTTCCTGTGCAGCAGTGGACGGCACCGGCCCCAGGTTCGGTGTGGCGGGCGGCGGGACAGTGGCAGGCATTGTTGGCACACCATTTGGACTCAATTCAGGTGCAAAATTCGTCACATGGGGGGGCGGAACATTGTTTTGTGCCGCTGCCAAACCTGGCAATACCGTGATTGCCATCAGAATTATGAATTTGACCAGGATTTGCATCTATTCCTCGCTGTTACAGACTTGATTATACCGCAAAGCATCGTGTATGCCAGTGCCTTGCACCCGCTGGCCCCGTGGCGGAATGGTAGACGCTCACGACTTAAAATCGTGTGCCCTTCGGGCGTCCCGGTTCGAGTCCGGGCGGGGCCACCAATCTATAACGCCATATTTGATTCTATCCCCCCGCTATTGCGAAAGGGTGAATGCCATCCTTGTTTTATCCGGCCACATGGGCGTGCAGCCCGAAATTTCGCTTTTGCGTGCGGAATCATTTAGCCCCCTAATGGGCTGGGTCTGAATGCCCAGAAATTTGATCATGTCTGTCAGATTTTGGGTATTGCTGCCACCGTATGCCTTTTTAATTTTTCCATCTTCAATTAAAAATGAGTTATTGGCGCGCTGTGCGCCAAATGCATCCCAAACCTGGGCAGATGCATTGTAAAAATCAACGTCTTTAATT
>DPZW01000131.1:909-2691 GCA_003536545.1 Rhodospirillaceae bacterium | reverse complement strand
TATAAGGGCCCGGGGGGCATCCTGTCAACTAAAAAACAAGGGAGAAATAGCAGGTTTTGCTTGAAAAACTGCGGGTTTCACCGTAATGAAAGCCTCCTCTTACCCGCAGCCCCTTAAAAATCATGGCAAATACGCAAAAACCCACCCCCCAGAACCTGAAAACCGGCCTTGCCGAAATGCTGAAAGGCGGGGTGATTATGGATGTGGTCACGGCCGATCAGGCCAAGATTGCTGAGGATGCCGGTGCGGTCGCTGTGATGGCCCTGGAACGCGTGCCATCGGATATTCGCGCGCAGGGCGGTGTGGCGCGCATGTCGCCGCCTGAATTGATTCAATCCATTCAAAAAGCGGTAAACATCCCCGTGATGGCAAAATGCCGCATTGGCCATTTTGCCGAAGCGCAAATTTTGCAGGAATTAAAAGTGGATTACATTGACGAGAGCGAAGTCCTGACCCCGGCCGATGATAATTATCACATTGATAAACATGCCTTCAAAGTACCGTTTGTTTGCGGCGCGACAGATTTAGGCGAAGCACTCCGCCGCATCGGTGAAGGCGCGGCAATGATTAGAACAAAAGGCGAAGCGGGAACCGGTAACGTCGTGGAAGCTGTGCGCCACATGCGCCAGATCAACCAGGATATTCGCCGCGTGCTGTCTTTGGACGAAAGCGAATTGATGACCGAAGCAAAAGATTTGGGCGCGCCATACGAATTGCTGCAATTGGTACGCAAACTTGGCCGTTTGCCCGTGCCGAATTTTTCTGCAGGCGGCGTTGCGACACCCGCAGACGCAGCATTGATGATGCAAATGGGCGCGGAAGCCGTATTTGTCGGCTCCGGTATTTTCAAATCTGAAGCACCCGCGCAATACGCAAAAGCCATCGTGAAGGCAGTTGCGCATTATAACAAGCCTGCAGATCTTTTGGCAGCGATGACAGGCCTGCCCGCAGCAATGCCCGGCATTGAAATGTCCACGCTGGCAGAGGAAAAACGCCTCGCTTCGCGTGGTTGGTAATTTTCCGGTAATGCATATCGGCATCCTTGCTTTGCAGGGCGCGGTGACGCCGCATTTTCCGCATTTAAACGCGCTGGGCGTGACGTTCACCGAAGTACGCGCTGTCGAAGATTTACTAAATATCGATGGGTTGATTTTACCAGGTGGTGAAAGCTCAACCATGCTGAAATTGATTGATGTGTATAATATGAAATCCGCGCTGGCGGATTTTTTCAAAACCAAACCCGCCTGGGGCATTTGCGCCGGTACGATTTTGATGGCGCGGGAGGTTTCTAATCCCGCACAGTTTTCATTTAATGCCATTGATATTGCCGTTGTACGAAATGGTTACGGCAGCCAGCTCGATAGTTTCCATGCGGATATCAATGAATATCCCGTATCATTCATCCGCGCGCCGGTGATTGATAAAATCGGCAAGGATGTAGGAGTAAAAGCCGAACATAGCGGCCATGCCATCTGGGTTGAACAGGGCAATAAAATGGCCACGGCATTTCACCCCGAACTCACGCCGGATTATCCATCACCCATGCATCAGCGTTTCCTGGAACTGGTGCAGGCAGCTAAAGGTTAGGCAATTATGAAAAGCAAAGCCGAATGGCAAAACGAACTGCCCCCCGAAACATTCGAAGTGTTGCATTGCGAAGCCACCGAACGCGCATTTACTTCGCCATTATTAAAAGAAAACCGCGAAGGCCATTATGTCTGCGCAGGTTGCGGCGCGGTGTTGTTTCGGTCCGGCACAAAATTTGACAGCGGCACAGGCTGG
>DPZW01000131.1:492-742 GCA_003536545.1 Rhodospirillaceae bacterium | reverse complement strand
TCGGCACTCAATACCTGCGCCGCGTACCCGGCGCACTGGGTACGAAAACCGATTGGAAACTGGGTCTGCCGCGCACGGAATATCACTGCGCGCAGTGCGGCGGGCATCAGGGGCATGTGTTCAAGGATGGGCCAAACCCAACGGGATTGCGTTACTGCAATAACGGCGTGGCGTTGAAGTTTCAGCTGAAAGAATAATTATTTCAGCAATGCAGCATCCAGTAATGCCCGCGTATAATCCTGACGCGGTG
>DPZW01000131.1:0-278 GCA_003536545.1 Rhodospirillaceae bacterium | reverse complement strand
CCCGCGTATAATCCTGACGCGGTGCGGTGAAAATGCGCTCAGATGGGCCGCTTTCCATCACTTTGCCGTCTTTCAGAACAATGATTTCATGCGCCATGGCGCGCACGACGCGCAGATCATGGCTGATAAAAATATAAGCCAATTGATATTTCTGTTGCAGGCTTTGCAGCAATTCCACAATCTGTGCCTGCACGGAAACATCCAGTGCCGAAGTGGGCTCATCCAGGATAATCAATTTGGGTTTCAGGATAATCGCACGGGCAATGGCAATGCGCTGG
>DPZW01000049.1 GCA_003536545.1 Rhodospirillaceae bacterium | reverse complement strand
GCCAGGTAATTGAAAATAGCCGCTTCCCAAAACCGTGCGTGGCTGCGGAAAATCCGGGTCGGGTTCTGTGCCGGGAACAAAAGCTTCCCACACACCGCTGGCATCCATGGCACTGAGCCTTTCGCCGGTATACGGATTCATGCGCACCAGCGAAATACCCGGCGGTACGGCAAAAGGTTTACCGGGACGATCTTTGAGTGCGGCTTTAAAAAATTCTTTGACAATAGGAAGTGCAGCACTGCCACCTGTTTCGCGCCCGCCGAGCGATTTCGGCTGATCAAATCCAACATAGGCTGCCACCACCAAATCCGATGATGCGCCCACAAACCAGGCATCACGGCTGTCATTGGTCGTACCGGTTTTACCTGCCAAGGGTTGCTGCAGTTCTTTGAGAGATGTGGCCGTGCCGCGTTCCACCACGCCCTGCAGTATATTGACCATTTGATAAGCATGCCAGGGATGCGTGAGTTGCTGGCGGTTATCCACCACAGCCGGTGTTTCCACATTTTCTGTCCAGCTATTATTCAGGCAGGCGGCGCAGGCACGCGTATCATGCCGATAAATCGTGCGCCCGTTTCTATCCTGCACGCGGTCAATGACCGCAGGCTCAATTTTCTTGCCGCCGTTAATCAGCATCGCGTAAGCCGCCGCCATGCGCACCACCGTGGTTTCACCCGCGCCAAGTGCCATCGCCAATTGTTTGGGCATGTTCGGCGTAATGCCAAAACGCCCGGCGATTTCAGAAATTTTGTCCACGCCAATATAATCTGCCGTGCGCACCGTGACGATGTTGCGCGATTTTTCAATCGCCTGCCGCACCGTCGTCGGCCCCAGATAATCATCCTTGTAATTGCCCGGCGACCAGGTGCCCTGCCCTGCGCCCATGCTATATGAAACAGGCGAGTCCAAAATCAGCGTATTGGGTGCAAACCCCTGTTCCAGTGCGGCAAGATAAACAAAAGGTTTAAAGGATGAACCGGGCTGGCGCATGGCCTGCGTCGCGCGGTTATAAACGGAAATATCATGGCTAAAGCCGCCCGTCATCGCCAGGATGCGTCCCGTTTGTGGATCAATCACGGCAATGCCACCCTGCACGATCGGAATTTGCCGCAAAACATAACTGTTCGGCACTACAATATCCTTGTCATTTTTTTCCGGCGAGACCAGAACCACTTGCCCTGCTGCCAATTGTCCGCGCGCAATGGCAAAATTATCTTTTTGAATGCGCGATAATTGTCCGCTGGGCAAACCGATGACGGCATAATTTTTTTCAACGCCCATGATCACAGCTGGCTGCCAATGGCCTGCACCTTTTGGCTTTTCAATGGCTTTTAATCCGGACAACCACTGGCGCATATTCGTAATCTTGCCAATCACACCGTGCCAGCCGCGCCGCGCATCATAAGCCATCAAACCATCACGCAACGCACGGGTCGCCATTTCCTGCAATTGCGGGTCGAGCGTCGTGCGCACCGTCAGGCCACCCTGATAAGCCGCGCTTTCACCATATTTGGTAACCAGTTCACGCCGCACTTCCTCGGCAAAATATTCAGCGTTCACATAGGCCGCATCATCACGCATGACTGTTTTTAAATCTTCCTGTTTTGCGCTGCGCGCCTCGGCCAATTTAATTACGCCGTCTTCCGTCATCCGGTCTATCACCCAGTTGCGGCGTTCAATTGCCGCCTGATAATTTCTTTCAGGACTATAGTTATTTGGAGCCTTGGGCAGTGCGGCAAGGTAAGCCACCTCAGCCACCGTCAAATCATCCAGAGATTTATTGAAATAATCCATCGCAGCAGCGGCAACGCCATATGACCCGCCGCCCAGATAAATCTCATTCAGGTAAAGCTCCAGAATTTTATCTTTGGAAAAAGTTTTTTCCATGCGCATGGCCAGAATGGCTTCCTTCACCTTGCGTTCAATGGAAACTTCGTTGGTCAATAAAAAGTTTTTGGCGACCTGTTGTGTGATCGTCGATGCACCCGTGGGCCGCCGCCCTGCCTGAATATGCTGCACATTTTTAATCATCGCACGCGCAATACCAAAAAAATCCAGACCCGGATGCTGGTAAAAATTTTTATCTTCAGCAGACAAAAAGGCACGAATGACACGCTGGGGGATGGCACCAATCGGCACAAAGACACGTTTCTGTTTGGCATATTCGGTGAGCAAACGGCCATCATCCGCATAAAGCCGCGTGACGACAGGCGGATCATAATTGGCCAGCTGGCGGTAATCCGGCAAGTCAGTGCCGTAATGATAAAGCAAATAGAATATCCCGCCCGCCGCCGCGGCTGCGCCCAGAACAATTAAAAACAGAAACCAGCCGAGAAAGCGGAGCATAAGGGTTTTACCTGCGGCGTTTATTCAGAAAGACTTGCCAATTTGTCACTGGCAAAAAAATCATCGACGCCGGCCACAATCGCAACCGCAAGACGCTGCTGATAATCTTTTTGCTGGAGCAAGTTACCATCCTTATTTGAGGATAAGAACCCCATTTCAATCAAAACAGATGGGAAATCCGCACCCTTGAGCACCGCAAAGCCCGCAGAGCGCAAGGGACGGCGCAACATCACAATTTTATGCCCCGTAAAACCATTGGCAATCGCGGCGGCAAAATCCTTTGAGCGCATCATGGTTTCCTGATTCAAAAGATCCAGCAAAATGGTGCCCACCGCACCGCTTGCCAGATCCGGCTTGCCGCCGATCAAATCAGCTTTGTTTTCACGTGCCGCAAGACGCGCAGACACTTCATCCGATGCCTGATCTGAAATGGTGTAAATGCTGGCACCATGGGTTAAATCAGGATCACTATCCTGGCCTACTGTATCGGCATGCAGGGAAATAAATAAATCCGCTTTGTTGCGCTGAGCCACCGCAACGCGTTCGGCAAGTTTCAGGTAAACGTCTTTATCACGCACCATCACCACGCGATATTTTTTGCTTTCCAGCAATGCATCGCGCAGTCGCCGTGCAACGCTCAGCGTGATATCTTTTTCCCGCGCGCCGTTGCGGCCGATCGCACCGGGGTCCTGCCCCCCATGACCCGCATCAATGACCACCAATGGTTTTTTTGCAGGAGGTGCCTTCAGGGCCGGTTCTGATTTTTCCACCGCGGCAGTTTTTTCAATCTCTGGCGTTTTTTCTACCGTTTTGGTTTTTTCTCTCAGCACATTTTTTTTCTGTTCAGATTTGTCCTGCAAAGTGCCAATAACTTTTTCAATGCTCCCTGCCTTGCGCACGGCGGGATTAAGCGGCGTGGCCTCTCCCAGCTTTGTGGCATATTCCGCCGGTGTGCTGGGCTTCAGATCAATCACCAGGCGATCTGGGCGCGGACCATCCGGGGCGAGCGAAAAAACATTTGCAATCGTTGCCTGTCGCCGCAACAGCAGCGTGATGTTTTCCCCATTTGCCTCAAACTCCCGTACCACACTGGCATCACCCGGCGTAAAACCCGGCGCCGCCCAGGCCGCACCGGGTACATGGATTTCCACGCGGTCCGGATTTTCATAAAGCTGCGCCGAAAGCCGGGCAGGCGCAGAAAGATCAATCACCACCCGCGTCATGTCGCCATTGAGGGAAAGCCGGAGCTGTTGAATCTGGGTTTTAGCAACCGCCAGGGGCGAAAATAGGCCGATTCCTATAAAAACCATTAGAATCAATAGGTTAATAAAAGATTTGTGGCGCGTCATAAATCTATTGTTGTAGATTCGCAGCGTTAGTTCTATAGTCCCTTCGCGACTGGTGGTTGGCATATAATAAGCGCGCTCAAGCAGCTAAGCGATAGCGCAAATAGTTATGTACCCTACCTTTGTTCAACGATTTTGCTGCGTCAGCTGCCCACCCCGCCGAAAACACCGAGCGGCAGCCGCTGACAAGGCCATAACATGAGATGCCCGCAAAGCGCGCTTATTTGGTCGCGACAGGTGGTGATGCTGGTATCCCAAGGAGTTTATAGAATGGCACGGCGTATGCTGATAGATGCCAGTGCACCCGGCGAAGTCCGGGTTGCAGTGGTCGACGGTAATCAATTGCTGGATTACGATTTTGAGGATTCATCCAAAAGACAGGTAAAGAGCAGTATCTTTCTCGCGCAGGTAACGCGCGTAGAGCCCTCTTTGCAGGCCGCCTTTCTGGAATATGGCGCACAGCGTCAGGGCTTTCTGGCATTGCCGGAAATTCATCCCGATTATTATAAAATTCCGGTCGCTGACCGCGAACAACTGACCGCCGCGCTGAAACAAAGTGCAGCCGAAGTTGAGGCGGAGCTGGAGAGCATGGATGAAAATGCCAGCGATGACAGCGACGATGATGAAGATGATGAAGGCGAAGATGACATTGTTCTGGGCGATGATATTCCCCTGCTCAGCAGTTTTGGCCGCGGCGAATTGATTGCTGCGCTGTCGGAACTCATTGGGCCCAAAGCCCCCGAAGGGAATGTACCGCCTGTTTTGAACAGCTTCTTTGTCCCCGAAGAACAACCTGAAGAAGTCAAAACTGCGAGCGACGAAAAACACAGCCGTCAATGGCGCGGACGCGGCAGAGGCCGTGGCCGTGGTCGCGGCAATCGCCGCGACATGGACCCGCAAGCCATGGAAGCAGCACGTCGTCGCCAATTGTTACGCAGCTATAAAATTCAGGAAGTCATCAAACGCCGTCAGGTCATGCTGGTGCAGGTGAATAAGGAAGAGCGCGGCACCAAGGGTGCAGCCCTGACAACTTATATCTCGCTGCCGGGCCGTTACTGCGTTTTGATGCCGAATTCATCGAATACAGGCGGTGTTAGCCGTAAAATTACCAATCCGGCCGATCGCCGCCGCATGAAAGAAATCATCGACCAGTTAAAACTGCCTGAAGGCATGGGGATGATTTTACGGACTGCAGGACTGGAATGCAGCCAGGAAGAAATCGCGCATGATCTGGATTACCTGCTGCGCCTCTGGGACAATATTTGTGAACACACCCTCAAATCTGCCGCGCCTGCCTTGATTTATGAAGAAGGCGATTTGATCACGCGCGCGCTGCGTGATTTATACAACGATGAAATTTCTGAAATCCTGGTCAGTGGCCAGCAAGGTTATGAATCTGCACGTTCATTCATGCAAATGTTATTGCCGCAGCAGATCAACCGCATCAAATTATATGATGCGCGCACGCCTTTGTTCGCGCGTTATCATGTGGATGATCAGATTGATGCCGTGCATGAACCCACGGTGCAATTGCCATCGGGTGGTTATATTGTCATCAATCAGACCGAAGCTTTGGTAGCGATTGACGTCAACTCTGGCCGGGCGACGCGTGAACGGAATATCGAAGAGACTGCCTACCGCACCAATCTGGAAGCTGCGACAGAAATCGCGCGTCAGGTGCGTCTGCGCGATTTGGCTGGCCTGATTGTCGTCGATTTTATTGATATGGAAGATTACCGTCACCGCGTGGGCGTTGAACGCCGGATGCGTGATGCGATGAAGGTTGATCGTGCGCGTACGCAGGTTGGGCGCATTTCAACCTTTGGCTTGCTGGAAATGTCACGGCAACGTCTGCGTCCATCGGTCGTGGATGCGCATTTCGCGCGCTGTGAGGCTTGTGCCGGTACCGGCTGGCAACGCAGTATGAAATCCAGTGCGCGTTACATTATGCGGGCCCTGGAACAGGAATTATCCAAAACCAATTTTGAACGCCTGACCGTTGCCTTGCACAGTAAACTTGCGCTGGAATTGCTCAATCAATTCCGTACGCAGATTGTGGAACTGGAACAGCGTCACAACACAACCATTGTTTTTGAAACGGATGACAGCATCACACCGCCGGAATACCGTTTGGAACGTCAACGCAGTGGGCGCAATGCCCCGCCACAGCACGGCCAGCAATGGCGGGATGACGCCTTGTCGCCACGCGGCCAGGGTGAGGATGATGCAGATGATAGTAATGATACCACATCCTCTGATGATGCACAGGATGGCAGCCATCACGGGCAGTCTCAACGCTCACATGGCGGCCGCAATCGCCGCTTCCGTGGCCGTGATCGCAATACATCTACGGATGACAATGCGGTTACGGGTGAAACTGCGGCGGCAGATGACGCCAATGCAGAACCCAAAGCTGAAAGCGAAGGTCGCAGTCGTGGAAGGCGCGGAGGTCGGAATTCACGCGGACAAAGAGGACGCGGGGGACGCGGTCCTGCATCGGATCGTGCGCCCAATGCCGACATGGCCGGCGCAGATCAACCAGACGTGAGCCCTGAAGCTTTCACCAACACCAAACCTTACTGGAATAATAAATCCAGTGATGCTGTTGCCGCGGCTGAACAACCTGTCCGCAATTCCAGCCCTGCTGCGCATGCGAATAATGATGCATCTGCTGCTGTCCCTGCGCCTGTCACCACGGCCCCAGTCGTGACCAAGATTGGCGCAAACGGTGAAAGCGGCGATAATGGAGATAGCTCTGACCGCAAGGGCTGGTGGAATAAATTGATGAAGGCATAAAGAAATGCGCGCGCTGGCCGATATCCGCAAGGAAATTGACGCAATCGATAATGATATCATTGCCCTGCTGGCGCGCCGTTTTGCCCTGCTGCCCGAGGTCGTTGCCTATAAAGAAGCCAATGGCCTGCCGCCGATTATCCCAGAGCGCGTGCGCGAAGTTCTGGAACGCAATATGGCAACCGCGCGCACGAGTGGCGTTTCAGAAAAATTAGTGCATGATATTTATGAGCAAATTATCAACACTATGTGCAAAGCCGAAGCGGCTGTGATGAATCCTACCAATGGACAGGATTCACATCCCAGCTGAGAAATATCAGAGTTTGACACAAACTCAGACTTAAGGGCGCAATTCAAACCAGCTTCTCAGATTGCCTGTACAACCTACGACTTTATAAGACACGCCGTCAGGAATTGTTGCGTATAGTGTTGTCCAGGGATCATTATATCCGGCAGCAGAGTCCGTCTTACTGATACCAATTCTTTGCCCGCTCGCCTGCCAGTTTGCTGGCAAAGTGGGAGATATTCCTGCTGGCAAAATCCACAGCTGCCTTGAACCTGTACGGCAACCATTATGGCTGATTGAAACCTCGATTGGCCCGCCGGTCGTATTGGTAAAGAAATTACCATCCCTGTAATCAGAAGAGCCCCACCGCTGCGGAAAAGCTGACTCGCTGGGGACTAAAAACTTAACCCAGGTTTTATTATCGGCACTAGGAAACGCCAACTGCCACTGCCACACACCAGGAGAAGATTCCCTGCACTGAAGCAGAGTACGATTAGGTGCAGTGGCAAAGCCGTAAACCACAGCGTTCTGCAGTCGTACCGGGTCGATCTGATTTGTGCCCAAACCAATTGTATAACTCACAGGCGTTCCTCTCAGGCCCGTCACAAAATCTATTGGTGTTATGCTTAGGGAACCCGCAGCACAATTTGTCGATAGTGATGCATCCGTCTCCAGCATGCCTAAACCAAAAATACTGCGTGCAAGTGCGGGGGTATTACCTCGGCCCATAAAAAGATCCGTCCGCATTGTATTGGCTTCCGCGTTTCCGGTATTGGTGCGCGAAAGGATATTGGTGTTCATGTTGCTGTCGATGGTGGCGGTATAGGCGGCGATCTGTCCGATGACCGGTGCCGCAGGCCCCACCATCGCGTAATCCGATGCAATCACACGCCAGCTGCCTTGCACGCCGGAAATCTCAGGCGCGCCGGCACCGTTATCACGCACCAGGCCGCCCTGGGATCCAACCAATGACGCCACGCGGGACAGACGGGATTCATTCATGTTATTCGTCGGGGTGCGCGTGACCAATGCTTTTAAAATCGGTTTGCTGCTGCCCGTCACCGTGCCGAGATTGCGCAGACCAATCCGATAGCCGCGCGCCAAAAGACGCAGGTCACTGCCCAAAGGTTCCGTCGGACGAATGCCCAGGTAATTATCTTCAAAGAATTTTTGAGAATCAATAAGGCCATTGCCATAATCAAGGCGCATGCTGCCACTGGCCAGCAAGACGGACTGATTGGCAAGGCGCAGCGGTGAAGCAGATGTGGGGTTTGTCAGCACGGCCTGCTGGTCCACCATGAAACGTTCAAGGGCAGCCACGATATTGCGCATTTCATTCGCTGCGGCCTGATCCGTGCGCTGCTGCTGCATATTCGTCATCAACTGTACCGCGCCAGCCGTGAGCAGACCCGCAATCAGCAAAACAATTGCCATTTCAATCAATGAAAAACCCTGTTTGCCCTGCAGACGTTTCAGCATCACTATCCCCACCCTATCAATGAATCTACCAATTTTAGGAGAATCCAAGCGTTAATGATAGCCCAAAGATATGACAGGGTTATGTCGTTTCCTGGAAAGCTGAAAGTAAATAGGCCGCTATCAATATAAGTTCAAAACCAAGTTGCTGGCAAAGAAAGTCTTACTCGAGTATCCAGGTGAGGTGACCGCCGCAGCCCCGTGCCAGATAATAGGAATATCCACTGGGAATTTCTGCATAAACCGAGCCAGATGCTGCACCGTTCGCTCTGTAATAGACAGAAATCTCACGGCAGGTCGCACTCTTTCCTAATAAACAGGCTCCACTGCCTTTAACGGTTTCAATGCTGATATTGGCACTGCTGTCATTGCAAGGCTGGGAAACTGATATGGTATAACCACGATTATTAACTTCACAAAAATCATTATTATTTGCGGTTCCAGGACAGCTCGCAGCATTGGGCGTAAAACCGCGCCAGGTGCTTGCCACACCGGTTGGAAGGGCAGCCTGCCAGGTGGAATTTCCTGAAATCGTAATACATTGTAACAACATAAAATTAGTAGACGAACCAGAACTTCTTCCCAATACAATCATATTAAAATAACCATTATTCACCCGGGACACATTTGGCCCAAGCGGTAAAACATAACCACCCCCACCATCAAATCCATTCGGGACCATGCTGATGGTTGTACCCGCGCCACAGTTGTCAGATAGAACGGCTGTGGTCGCATTCATAACAATCCCGGCTGGATTTTTAATGATATTTGCACTTGTCAGATTATCGCCCATATCCAGGTTTGTACGCATGGTATTGGCCTCGGCGTTTCCGGTATTGGTACGCGAAAGAACATTCGTATTCATATTGCTATCAATGGTGGCACTAAAAACTGCAATCTGGCCAATCGTTGGCGCATTCCCGCCCACAAAGCCGTAATCTGAGCTTATGGCACGCCAGCTGCCTTGGACGCCCGAAATTTCAGCCACGCCGGCACCGTTATCACGCACCAGGCCGCCCTGTGATCCAATCAACGACGCCACACGCGACAGACGAGATTCATTCATATTATTGGTAGGTGTGCGCAAAACTAATGCTCTCAGGATGGGTTTGCTGCTGCCGCTTACAATACCAACATTGCGCAGACCGATCCGATAGCCGCGCGCCAAAAGACGCAGTTCACTGTTCGCGGGCTCTGTCGAACGAATGTTTAGATAATTATCTTCGAAATATTTAAGTGTGGGTATGTTCCCGCCCCCAAAATTCAATAGCATATTGTTGCTGGCCAGCACCACGGGAACCCCCACAGTGGCCAGGGTGGAAGGTGCATTTGTCAGCACCGCCTGTTGGTCCACCATGAAACGTTCAAGGGCAGTGATGATATTCCGCGCTTCATTTGCGGCGGCCTGATCTGTGCGCTGCTGCTGCATATTCGTCATCAGCTGCACCGCCCCAGCCGTGAGCAAGCCCGAAATCAGCAAAACAATTGCCATTTCAATCAATGAAAAGCCCTGTTTGCCCTGCAGACGTTTCAGCATCACTGTCTCCATCCTATCAATGAGTCTGGCCAATTTTACGAAAATCCAAGCGTTAATAATAGCCCAAAGATATGACAGGGCTATGTCGTTTCCTGGAAATCGAGGATAAACAGATGGCAATAGATGTAAAGACAGCCAAATACTTTATCTAAATTATATTGGACTATATTCTGCCCAATATTCAACGTGGGTCACCCAGCCCCCATTGCGTCGCATCCCAATGGCATACACCGCATTTGCTGGAATAAGTGCATGGAAAGAATAAGCACCATCATCATCACGTGATTTTATCACACTCAGAATTCGTGCCGGATCTGCATTCCGGGTTGCCGCAACATAATTTGTCCTAGTGTAAATATAGGTCCAGTCACAACCATCAGAACAAAGAACATCTACCACTAATGGTTTATCCGTATCATTATAATACCAACGATTGACCGAACGCGAGGTTGACCCCCTACTCATAATAATTCCCATAGGCCCTGTTAATTGTGCGGGATAAAAGGTGTTCCAGTTTGGTGAAGCTGGGGTTCCGTTCTGGGAAGTGTTAATGACGCCTGTTTGAATTTGTCCTGGGAATGCGGCGGCATCCCTGTTCTCAAAAAATGCCTTATGCCCGATACTCGTTGGAAACACATAGCTGCCTACTGGTTGCCAAGTAAAAACACCAGGGTTTCCTGTATCCGTACACCATAACAAAGCACGGGCACTGCCTGTCGTACCGTTAACGACCATCTCCCGATCAGATCTTATCTGCTGAATTGGATTGAATGGATTTCCATTAGGTTGTAGCAACTGAATCTGCGTTCCATCACACCCCGCGGATAAAGTTGCATTAGTCAAAGAGTAACCATAGGCGGCACTATTACGAATAGCAGTTGCAGGCGATATCGCAGTGGTTCCACCCATGATCAAATCCGTCCGCATTGTATTGGCCTCTGCGTTTCCGGTATTGGTGCGCGAA
>DPZW01000098.1:7653-7835 GCA_003536545.1 Rhodospirillaceae bacterium | reverse complement strand
GCTGTTCCATCGCCTGATCCAGCAAGATGAAATAGTAACCAGCCACACCCAAAAGACCCAGACCCACCACAAGCATGCCTGTTACTGCGCCAGATTTAAAGGAAAGTGCGAGAGCCGGTGCAAGACCTTTCCGTGCGCATTCCGCTGTCCGCACATTTGCGCGCACCGAAACGTTCATGCCG
>DPZW01000098.1:0-7455 GCA_003536545.1 Rhodospirillaceae bacterium | reverse complement strand
GCGCACCGAAACGTTCATGCCGATAAAGCCCGTCACGCCCGATAGCACTGCACCAATGGCAAAGCCAATCGCTGCGTGCATGCCCAGCACATAGCCAAGGCCCAGGCCAATAACGACACCAACGATGCCAATCGTGTTATACTGGCGGTTCAGGTAAGCCGAAGCCCCCTCCTGAATTGCCTTTGCAATTTCTTGCATTTTCTCGTTACCCGCAGGGGCTGCCAGAATTTGCTTGCCTGCGATCAGGCCATAAGCAAGGGCGAGCAGTCCGCAGATAATAATCATCGTCTCTAGCGAGAACGGGAGATTCATTGCAGTTTCCATAGGAATTTTGCCTTCTTGATTGTTGATTTAAGGGGATTTATTCATCCGTGGGGCGAAAAATGCCTATATTCGCGGCAATTGGCAAGGGGGAATGGGGCCAATTGCCCCATTTGCAGGCTATTTCTGCAGGGCCTTTACGACTGTCTCGCTGACAAACTGGCTGACATCCCCGCCCAGTGCGGCGATTTCCTTGACAAAGCGTGAGGAAATGAACTGCAGCTTGTCAGAGGCCATTAAAAATACCGTCTGCACATCGGGGTTCAGGCGGCTGTTCATCGCCCCCATCTGGAATTCATATTCAAAGTCCGATACGGCGCGCAGGCCGCGGATGATAATCTTCGCCTCCCTGCTCTGCACATAATGCATCAACAGATTATTGAAATTTTCCACGCGGATTTTTTGCTGAAACTCAGGCTCCAGTAATTTTAGATCGGCCTGAACCAGCGCAACGCGCTCCGCCACTGTGAATTTTGGATTCTTGCCCGCATTTTCAGCGACCGCCACGATGAGTTCATCCACCACGCTGGCCGCACGCCGGATGATATCCAGATGCCCCTTGGTGATGGGATCAAATGTGCCAGGGTAAATCGCGCGGCGGGTCATGATTTTTTACAACTTTCCGGATCGTTGGGCTGCCCATCATACCTGGCATCAAAATCATAATTCCATAACGAAGAGTTATAATAATGAATAACATCGCGCAGCGGTGTATCAAAATATTTATCAAATAAAGCCCGTCGCATACATGGCAGTTCCTCGCACCGCTCCTTGCGCCTTACTTCTGATTGATCAGCGTCCAATCCCCTCGGCAACATCGCCTGATCATCCAGCGTGTAGCAATTATTTTCGCGCTCAATAAAATCGACGACATCTGCGGGCAAAGCCTGGCGGTCCACCATTTCATAATAATATTTGAGCTGGGCTGATTGCACTGATTGCGGCAAGGCAACCACTACAAACAACAAAACAAATCTATGCAGATTGCTCAGCCACATCTTCGTTCTCTTCATCGCCTTCAATCCGCACCGCAGAGACAACTTTTTCTTTGCCGTCAACACGCAGCAGAATAACCCCGGATGTCGCGCGGCCCGTAATCCGCACTTGCGCAAGCGGCAAGCGGATGAGCGTACCGCCATCCGTTGCCAGCATCACCTGATCATTCGGATTAACGGTAAAGACAGCGACGACGTCACCTACTTTTTCGGCGTTCTTCAGATTGGTAATCCCCTGTCCCGCGCGTCCCGATGTCCGGTATTCATAAGCCGACGTGAGTTTGCCGTAACCGCGGCTGGTCACGGTCAATACATATTGTTCGCCGTGCGCTAGCTGTGCGGTGCGCTGAGCATCCAAAATTAAATCAGTCGTAGAAACTTCGCTGTCTTCATCACCATCCGCTTCGCCATCATCATTGGCGGCGCGGCGCGCCTTCAAATACGCTGCGCGTTCTTCAGCCGTCGTTTCAATGCCACCCAAAATAGATAGCGCGATGACTTCATCTTTTTTACCCAGCTTGATTCCGCGCACACCGGTGGATGCTCGTCCAGCAAAAACGCGGATGTCATCCACACTAAAACGGATAGAACGGCCCAATGCGGTAGAGAGCATGATATCCGCATCATCCGTTGCGGTGCGCACACCAATCAAGGCCTCGCCTTCGTCCAGTTTCATCGCAATCAAACCACTGGCACGGATAGAGCCAAAATCCGCCAGTTTATTCCGGCGAACATTGCCCAGCGAAGTTGCAAAAATAATATCCAGATCTGTCCAGGATTTTTCATCCAGCGGCATGGGTAGCACTGCGGAAATCCGTTCATCCTGCGACAGTGGCAACATGTTAATCAATGCCTTGCCGCGCGACTGCGGATTACCCTCTGGCAATTTATAAACCTTGAGGCGATAAGCCATCCCCTTGGTCGTAAAGAACAGCAACCATTGATGCGTATTCGCCACAAAGAGGTCTGTCACAAAATCTTCGTCTTTGGTGCTCATACCGCTACGCCCCTTGCCGCCGCGCCCCTGCGCACGATAAGTATCAAGTGGCACACGTTTCGCATAACCGGTGTGTGAAATCGTCACCACCATTTCTTCACGCGGAATAAGGTCTTCGATATCGGCCTCAAACTCAACATCCAATATTTCCGTGCGGCGCGGCACAGCAAATTTGGTTTTGATTTCCTGCATTTCGGTGACCAGGATACCCAGCATTTTCTGGCGGTCTGCCAAAATACTCAACAGCTCGGTAATCGCTGCCGCAACTTCGCGCAGTTCATCTGAAATCTTTTCGCGCTCAAGCCCCGTCAAGCGTTGGAGGCGCAGATCCAGAATGGCCTTTGCCTGCACTTCCGACATTTTGTAATTCGTGCCGTCAAACTGGCCGCCGCCGGTATTATACGCACCAACCGCAACCGCAATCAGCGGCGCGAGATCAGCTGCAGGCCAGGAACGCGCCATCAATTGTTCTTTGGCCACCGCACCATCAGGTGCAGCACGGATCAATTTGATCACTTCGTCGATATTGGCAACCGCAACCGCCAAACCAATTAATAAATGTGCGCGGTCACGCGCCTTGCCCAATTGATAGACAGTTCGCTTGGTAATCACTTCTTCACGGAACGTGACAAAGGCCTGAATGATTTGCTTCAGGTTCATCATCTGCGGCTGGCCATTATTCAATGCCAGCATATTCACACCAAAAGATGTCTGCAGCGCAGTGGCCTTGAATAGATTATTCTGCACAATATCCGGCTGCGCATCACGTTTTAATTCAAAGACAACGCGCACGCCTTCGCGGTTACTTTCGTCACGCATGTCGGCGATGCCTTCAAGCTGCTTGTCATTCACAAGCTCTTTCACGCGCGCCTGCACGTCGGCCTTGTTTACCTGATACGGCACTTCCTCGATAATGATCGCGGGGCGATCTTTGCGAACATCTTCAATTGTGCTGCGCGCGCGCATCACCACACTGCCGCGGCCTGTGTGATACGCGCTGCGAATACCAGAACGGCCCAAAATCAAACCACCGGTGGGGAAATCCGGCCCCGGGATAATCTGCATCAATTCATCAATCGTAATGTCATTATTTTCAATATAGGCGGCGCAGGCATCAATGACCTCCCCCAGATTATGCGGTGGGATATTGGTGGCCATACCCACGGCAATCCCGCTTGCACCATTGACCAAAAGATTGGGATAGCGCGCGGGTAATACGGTTGGTTCATGCTTGCTTTCGTCATAGTTCGCACGAAAATCAACGGTTTCCTCATCAATATCCTGCAACAGGCTTTCGGCGGGTTTCGCCAGGCGTGCTTCGGTATAACGCATTGCGGCGGGCGGATCGTTATCCATCGAACCAAAGTTACCCTGACCATCAATCAACATCAGCGACATCGAAAACGGTTGCGCCATGCGCACCATCGCGTCGTAAATCGCGCTGTCGCCGTGCGGGTGGTAATTACCCATCACCTCACCCACGACCTTGGCAGATTTTTTATAGGGCTTATTGCTGTCGAATCCGCCCTCTTTCATGGCAAACAAAATGCGGCGGTGAACAGGCTTCAATCCATCCCGCACATCCGGCAATGCACGCGAGACAATCACCGACATCGCATAATCCAGATACGACCGCTTCATCTCCTCTTCGAGGGTAATGGCGACGATATCCTGGGGCGGTTCCGGCGGCAAATGTTCAAAATTTTCTGCGGTATTTTCTGGGGTCATTTCAGGGCTTCAAATTCTCAAAAATCATAAGGAAATCAGGGGCGAATCCGACATGAATTCACCCCTGATTTTTAGCCTTTTTTGACTAGTTTTGCCAGCTAAAATCAGCCTTTTTTAAAACGGAATCTCGTCGTCAAAATCAGCTGGAATAGAGGCACTGCCGCCATCTGTTCCAGTCGCCTGATAACTGCTTTGGCTGTAATTATCGTTGCCCATGCCTTCGCCTGAACCAGCGCGGTCAAGCATCAACAATTCGCCGCGGTAAGGACGCAGCACAACTTCGGTTGAGTATTTGTCCTGTCCGTCTTTATCCGTCCATTTGCGGGTTTCCAATTGGCCTTCGAGGTACAGCTTGGTGCCCTTTTTCACGTATTTCTCAACCACGCCCACCAGGCTCTGGTTCAAAATGGAAATGCGGTGCCATTCAGTGCGCTCTTTTTGCTCGCCCGATGCCTTGTCTTTCCAGCGTTCGGATGTCGCCACCGAAAAGCTCGCGACGCGGTCGCCGTTTTGAAATGAGCGGATTTCAGGCTCTTTGCCCACATTGCCGATAATGGTTACTTTGTTGAGTGAACCTGCCATTTTTTGTCTCCCGGAGTAATCTGTGTTCTGGTTATGTTCTAGCCTAATATGTGGGCCATGTCAAAGGGTTTACGCCCTATTTTCGGTGAAATCCAGCCCAATATCCAGCGCAGGCGCGGAATGGGTTATCCAGCCCGAGGAGATGAAATCCACGCCGGTTTCGGCGATGGCCACGATGTTATCTGCGGTCACGCCGCCGGTGGCTTCAAGGATCGCCTTGCCTTTCGCGAGCGCGACCGCTTCGCGCATCATATCGACATTCATATTATCCAACATGATGTGATCCGCGCGCGCGCCGAGTGCGGCTTTTAACTGTTCCAGATTCTCAACTTCAACCGCGATTAATAAATCCGGTGCGAGCATACCGGTGTACAAACGCGCCTTGGTGATCGCCATCGCGATATCGCCGCCCGCCATGGCGACATGATTATCTTTAATCATCACCATATCAGAGAGGTTCATGCGGTGATTTTCGCCACCGCCACATTTCACGGCATATTTTTCCAGCGCGCGCCAGCCCGGTGTGGTTTTACGCGTATCACATATCTTGGTTTTGGTGTGATTGATCTGCTGTTGCATATTATATGTTGCTGTCGCGATACCGGACAGATGCGAAACAAAATTCAACGCCGTGCGTTCAGCCTTTAATATCGCATGGGCATTGCCGGAAACGGTGGCAAGTTTGGTTTGTGCCCCCACGCTATCACCGTCTTTGACGTGATATTGAATATCCACATTCGCATTCAGGGCGGCGAATACCTGTCCGATGATTTCAATCCCGGCGATCGCGCCCGGTTTACGGTTCACGAAATGCGCAGTTGCGGTTGCATCCTGCGGCACCAGCGCAGAAGTTGTAATATCTCCACGTGCGCCGAGATCTTCAGTTAATGCCAGTTTAATCAGCTGTGAAGTATCAAGCTGCATTATTTGACGGCCAGCATCCGGTCAACCGACGCGCGCGCGCGTTCGGCAATTGCGGGATCAATATGCACTTCCGGCCCTTCGTTTTGCAAAGATGCCAGAATTTTTGGCAAAGTAATGCGCTGCATATGCGGGCACAGATTGCATGGCTGGGTAAATTCCGTACCCGGGTTAGCGGCGCGCAGATTATCTGACATCGCGCATTCGGTAATCAAAATCACTTTGCCGGGTTTTTTGGTTTCCACATAATTTTGCATGCCGGCGGTGGAGCCCACATAATCAGCCTCAGCCAATACATCGGGCGGACATTCGGGATGCGCCAGCACCACCGCCGTGGGATTATTCTTGCGGAAAAATTTAATATCTTCTGCGGTGAAACGTTCATGTACTTCGCATGATCCGTGCCAGGTGATGATTTTGGTTTTGGTCTGCGTTGCCACATATTGCGCCAGATATTGATCCGGCAAAAATAAAACTTCCGGCACGCCCAGGCTCTCAACGATTTTTACTGCATTGCCGGAGGTACAGCAGATATCCGTTTCCGCCTTTACTTCCGCAGACGTATTCACATAAGTCACCACCGGCACGCCGGGATATTTTTCGCGCAGCAAACGCACATCCGCCGCCGTGATGGAATCCGCCAATGAGCATCCCGCTTTCAGATCCGGAATGATGACCTTTTTATCAGGGTTAAGCAGCTTGGCGGTTTCTGCCATGAAATGCACACCGCACATGATAATGATATCCGCATCTACCTTGGCCGCATCGCGGGCGAGCGCCAGACTGTCCCCCACCACATCCGCCACCGTATGGAAAATCTGCGCAGATTGATAATTATGGGCCAGAATAACGGCGTTTTTTTCTTTTTTCAGCCGGTTGATCTCATGAATGATCGGCGCATAGCCCGGCCATTCCAGCTTGGACACAATTTTGCTGACCTTTTCATACAAAGGTGCTGTCGCCCGTTCAATTTCGGGAGTGAAGGGAAGGTCTGAAACGGGAACAGAAGGCATGGCAATTTGTTGGCTGATTACTTATATAGGTAACCATGACACAAAAAGCCATCACTATTCGCGGCGCGCGCGAGCATAATCTCAAGAATATCAATGTGGAAATTCCGCGCGATCAGCTGGTGGTGATTACGGGCCTGTCGGGCTCGGGCAAATCATCGCTGGCCTTTGATACAATTTATGCCGAGGGCCAGCGGCGTTATGTCGAGAGCCTGTCGGCCTATGCGCGGCAATTCCTGGAAATGCAGCAAAAACCGGATGTGGATTCCATCGAAGGCCTTTCACCCGCCATTGCGATTGAACAAAAAACAACTTCCAAAAATCCGCGATCAACCGTCGGCACGGTGACGGAAATTTATGATTACCTGCGCCTGCTCTATGCGCGCATCGGCGTGCCCTATTCGCCTACCACGGGCCTGCCGATTGAAAGCCAGACGGCAACACAAATGGTGGACCGCATTAGTGGAATGCCCGAAGGCACGCGCCTCTATCTGCTTGCGCCGATCGTGCGCGGCCGCAAGGGTGAATATAAGAAAGAACTGGATGCGCTGCGCCGCAAAGGCTTCCAACGCGTGCGCATTGACGGCAAATTATATGAAATTGCGGATGCGCCCACGCTCGATAAAAAATACAAACATGACATTGAGGTCGTAGTGGACCGCCTGGTGCTGGATGATAATCTAGGCAACCGCCTGGCGGATTCTGTGGAAACGGCATTGGGTTTATCGGAAGGATTATTGATCGTCCAAAACACCGATACGAATGAGGAAACTTTGCTGAGCAGCAAATTCGCCTGTCCGGTTTCCGGCTTCACGATTGCAGAAATTGAACCGCGTTTGTTTTCATTTAATTCACCCCACGGCGCATGCCCCGAATGTGACGGCCTGGGCACGGCGGAAGA
>DPZW01000088.1:348-6312 GCA_003536545.1 Rhodospirillaceae bacterium | reverse complement strand
GTGCGCACTCAGACGGTATATGAAGGCACAAAATTGCAACGTGCGCAGGCGGCGGATTTTGCAGGATGGCTACCGGATAATCTGCTTATCAAGCTTGATCGTTGTCTGATGGCAAATGGCATTGAAGGCCGCACACCTTTTCTGGAGCCACAACTCACAGATTTTTGTTTTAATCTGCCCGATGATTACAAAGTTAAAAATGGTTTGGGCAAACATTTGCTGCGGGAATGGCTCACGCAATACGGCCCAAAAAACATGGATTATTTCAACAAGAAACAGGGTTTCACGGTGCCGGTGGGCGACTGGATTACCGCCAAAAGCCGGCAGCTCGCGCCGCTCATTGCCGCCAGCGCGGGCGTTGCCGAAATTACGCAATGCAAAGGTATTGAAAAATTATTCACCCATGGCAGCAAAAAACAAACCACTGCCATCTGGTCCTTATTATTTTACGCGGTCTGGCATAAAATCCATATCGAAGGCGCGAAACCCGATGGTGATGTGTTTAGCCTGCTCGCCTAGCCCTGATACTTTAAAGCCGAAGTTAGAATATCATTTTTATCAAAGCATATCCTTATAAAATCCGGGTCCATCAAACTACACCAGCCAATGGGCCAGCTATAGCAATTATTACCATCTTCAGAAAGAATTTCCCCGCCCTCCGACCCTAGCATTGCAAAAACCTGCTTCTTGTTTATTTGACCAGGAATAAGATGATTTTTGATTAGATCATTCACAAGCCGCCCACGCTGACAGGTAAAATCTATGGAATGATCCTGATTAGGATTACGTTCAGTTATCGGCGGAAGTGCCTGCCAACGTGCTTCAGTAAATCTTTGGGGCCATATAAATTGCTTATAAATAATTAGACTTCCCCCCACCAATATGGGAATCCCGATCACAATAACAACACTTATAATTAATCCACGCACAAGAAATTTCCTGATATTCTGTTTCATCACTATCTCCGCGCGATAAAGAATTCTTTCAGCAGCGCACCAGATTCGATTTCATTGATCCCGCCAAAAACCTCGGGCTTATGCAAACAGGTAGATTGCTGAAACCATTTCGGACCATGTTCCACCGCGCCGCCCTTCGCGTCATATGCGCCGAAATACAAACGCCGGATACGCGCATGCGAAATCGCCGCCGCACACATCGCGCAAGGCTCAAGCGTCACATACAGGTCGCATTCCGCCAGCCGGACATCGCCCAGCTTTGCCGCTGCCGCGCGGATGGCCAGAATTTCGGCATGAGCGGTTGGATCGCGGTTGGTTTCCGTGAGGTTATGGCACGAGGCTATAACGACGCCCTGGTGCACCACCACTGCCCCCACCGGAACCTCGCCTAATGTGTTGGCCAGCTGCGCCTGTGCTAAAGCTTGTTGCATCATATCGGTTTTGCCAATCCTGCGCGGGATGTTTTGCCGCCAATGTTTCAATAGCATAAATTAATTCATCCGGTGAATAAATAATCTCATCCGGATTTGCCGCCATCAGGCGGGCTGTTTTTTCGGGATTTTCCTCGTGATGAAATGCAACGCCAATAGACACCGCGCCTGCATTTCTGGCGGCCATAATATCCGTGGGCGTATCACCAATCATAACAATGATGCCATGATGAAAATCAGCAGCCTCTGCCGCCATCCAGATTGCACAGGGATCCGGCTTTTTAATCTGATTGCCTGTAACGATAGCATTAAATGCTGTGGTTCCAATTTCGGGGATCACTCTGAAATCATAACTGTGCAACAAGGCTCCCTCGCGGTTTGTCACAATACCGGTTTTATGATTTTTTTCTTTCAGCCCCAGGATTGCTTCAGGCATTCCGGCAATGACTGTTATCGGCGGCATTTCAGTATCAGGATTTGCAGATTCCAATTCCAGAAATGCCAGCGTTTCACCCGGAATAATCCTGGCCAGATCTTGATGCGTATCGGGGACAAGCGCGCCAACAATTTCCGTGAATGGCAAACCATCCATGGCTGCATAATCTTCAAGTTCTGGAGGAGTCAGTCCATATTTTTCAAAGATGCGGCACGTGCCCCAATGCCCCATTGGCGTTCCGTGGGCAACCGTGCCATCCCAATCAAAAAGAACTAGAATATCATTTGAATACATCCTCTTTATTTGCAGAATCCCTTATATCAAGTCAAATAAATTCTGTTAAAACAGCCTATGTCTGAACGCATCGCCAAATATCTATCGCGGGTCGGCGTGGCCTCGCGCCGTTCGATTGAAACCATGATCACCGAGGGCCGCATTGCCGTAAATGGCAAGGTGATTGATCATCCCGCCACTTTTGTTTCCGAAGCCGATGAGATCAAAGTGGACGGTGAAGTTCTAGGCAAAAAAGAACCCGCGCGGATGTGGTTATACCATAAACCTAAAAATGCCATGGTGGCCGAACGTGACCCCGAAGGACGCACCACAATTTATGATTTACTGCCGCCGGAATTGCCGCGCGTCATGCCGGTTGGGCGGCTAGATTATGCGACTGAAGGTCTGTTGCTGCTCACCAATTCCGGCGCGTTAAAACGGCATCTGGAATTGCCCGCCACCGGCTGGCTGCGCAAATATAAAACGCGCTGCCGAGGTGAATGGCGCGATGAAATTATTGATGAATTAGAAAAAGGCATCACCGTAGACGGTGAAAAATTTGGCCCGATCCATGTGACCTGGCTGGAAAACCGCAAGGGCGGCATGCGCCATACCTGGCTGGAAGTCAGTTTGCGCGAAGGCAAAAACCGTGAGGTCCGCCGCGCGCTGGCGCATTTTGGGCTGGAGGTGGATCGTTTGATCCGCGTCGCTTATGGTTCGTTTAATCTCTCCAACATGCAGGAAAATGAAATCAAGGAAGTACCTGCCAAAATTCTGCGCGAACAAATCGGCACGATTTGGAGTGATTTATGATCACGATCCGTTCGGGTATTTTCAAAAACAAGCGGCTGCAAACACCGGAAACGGATGTGCGCCCGACATCCGATAAAATCCGCCAGGCGATTTTCAATGTGTTGATGCATGCTGAATTTGCGCCTTCTCTCATCGATGCCAAAATTCTGGATGCCTTCGCCGGCACGGGTGCGATGGGGCTGGAAGCCATTTCACGCGGCGCGGCGCATGGCTGGTTCTTGGAAAAAAATCCGGCAGTAAAAAAGATTCTGCAGGAAAATCTGAAAATTACTGACTGCGCGACCTTATTGAATACTGATGCGCTGCAACCACCGCAAGCGCCGGAAGAAATGGATTTGATTTTCCTTGATCCGCCTTACGGCCAGGATTTGATCACGCCCGCGCTGACTGCGCTGTTGAACATGGGCTGGATCGGCCATAATACGCTGCTGGTGATTGAATCCGACGCCGATGAAAATATCCAGCTGCCTGATCTTTTTCAGATCATCAATACGCGCAGCTACGGCAGAACCGCCATCCGTTTTGCCGGCCTCGCTTAAGCCGCCAGTTTTACCTGCTCGACTGCCTCGGCACAACGCTGGCAAACGGTGGGATGGTTTTTATTCGCGCCAACATCTTCCAGATATTTCCAACAGCGGTCGCATTTTTCAGCGTCTATAATTTTTTCTGCACTTACAGAGAACTCCGAACCAATCTTGATTTCCATCTGAGATACAATACACAAATCACGAAAATCAATTTCTTCAAGAATTTCTCTTGTTTGTACATCTGGCACTATTAGAATTACCCTGGCCTCTAGCGCAGAGCCAATTTTCTTATCAGCACGCATAGTTTCAAGATGTGCTGTTACGCCATTGCGCCACATTTGGATTTCAAACCAACGCTCGCCCAATTTATCATTCCGCCATGCCTTCGCGATATCCGGCAGCACGCGCAGATGAACGGATGAAACATCCCGGTGCGCATAATGCTGCCAGGCTTCTTCGGCCGTAAAACATAAAATCGGCGCGAGCCATGCCGTGAGATGCGTAAATACCTGGTTCATGACCCATAATGCGGCCTGGCGGCGCGGCGCAGACGGTGCGTCGCAATACAGACTGTCTTTTCGCACATCGAAATAAAACGCCGACAAATCGGAATTGCAGAATTCATGCAAGGCGATAAACAACTCATTATAATCAAAACGCGCCATGCAATCACGGACATGTGCATCCAATACACCGAGGCGATGCAGTATCCATTTTTCCAGTTCTGGCATTACAGAAACATCAACTTTCACTGCCGGATCAAAATCTGCTAATGCGCCGAGCAAATAACGCAATGTATTTCGCAAGCGGCGATATAAATCCGCCTGTTGTTTTAAAATCTCATTTCCAATCCGCACATCTTCGGAATAATTCGTGTTGCAGACCCACAGGCGCAGAATATCCGCGCCGTATTGTTCAATCACTTTTTCAGGCGCGGTCACATTGCCCATGGATTTGGACATTTTGCGGCCCTGTTCGTCGAGGACGAAACCATGCGTCAGCACCGCCTTGAACGGTGCGCGGCCGCGCGTGCCGACAGATTCCAGCAATGACGACTGGAACCAGCCACGATGCTGATCGGAACCTTCCAGATACAGGTCCACCGGCATTTCCATGCCGCGTGCTTCGCAAACAAATGCGTGCGTGGAGCCAGATTCAAACCAGACATCGACGATATCGAATACCTGGATGTAATCTTCGGCCTTGCAATTATCGCCCAGGAATTCCTGTGCCGAACGTTTGTACCAGGCATCTGAACCTTCGCGTTTGAAAATTTCCACAATGCGGTCGCAGACAGTTTTATCCCGCAGCGGCTCAAAGGTATTTTTATCCATGAAAATCGCGATCGGCACGCCCCAGGCGCGCTGGCGCGAAATATTCCAGTCAGGGCGCGATTCCACCATCGCACGGATACGGTTCTCGCCCGCGCCCGGCACCCAGCGGGTTTCGGTGATCGCCTGCAGCGCTTTCGCGCGGATCTGATTGCCGTCTTCCATCGCAATAAACCATTGCGGCGTCGTGCGGAAAATCAGCGGTGCCTTGGAACGCCAAGAATGCGGATAGGAATGACGGTACTGATCCTTGGCAAGCAAGCCGCCAGCGGCCTCCAGCGCGGCCATCACTTTTTTATTCGCATCGCCTTTTTTGCCTTCGTCATTATAAACGCGTGCGCCGCCAAACAATGGCAGCGTTGTGACGTAACGGCCATCCGGCTCCACGGTATATGGAATTTCAAGGCCGTGTTCCTTGCCCAGATTAAAGTCATCCAGACCATGCGACGGTGCGATATGCACGAGGCCAGTACCGCTTTCCGTGGTCACAAATTCTGCAGGCAAAACACATACGTCAAAATCATAACCCTGGCTGCGCAAAGGATGCGCGCATAATGTGCCTGCAAGTTCCGCACCTTTTAGCGTTGCAAGCTGCTTCATTTCCGAGATTAAAGCCGATTTCTGCACAGCTTCCGCCAGCGCAGTTGCGATCACAATTTTCTTACCAACGCGTGCGGTTGAACCCTCTCCCACCGCAATAATTTCATACACGCCATATTCAAATTCCGCGCCATACGCGATCCCGCGGTTCGCAGGCATGGTCCACGGCGTTGTTGTCCAGATCACCAGATCCGCACCGCGAATTTTTTCGCAATTCGTTTGCGTCACAGGAAATGCAACCCACACCACATCAGACGTATGATCGTGATATTCAATCTCCGCATCCGCCAGCGCGGTTTTTTCGACCGTACTCCACATCACGGCACGTTCACCGCGATAGAGTGAGCCGTTCAGTAAAAACTTATGAATCTCGCCCGCGATGATACTTTCCGATTCTTCCTTCATGGTCGCATATGGATTTTCCCAATCGCCGATGACACCAAGGCGTTTGAATTCCTCGGTTTGCACTTCCATCCAGTGCTGCGCGAAATCGCGGCATTCCTGGCGGAATTGCAGTACTGGCACCTGATCCTTATCCTTGCCTTGTTTGCGGTATTGTTCTTCGATCTTCCATTCGATCGGCAGGCCGTGGCAGTC
>DPZW01000088.1:0-142 GCA_003536545.1 Rhodospirillaceae bacterium | reverse complement strand
GATCGGCAGGCCGTGGCAGTCCCAACCCGGGATGTAATTAATGCGCTTGCCCAGCATTGCTTCGCTGCGGTTTGCAACATCTTTCAGAATTTTATTTGTCGCATGGCCGATGTGAATGTTCCCGTTCGCATAAGGCGGGCCG
>DPZW01000162.1 GCA_003536545.1 Rhodospirillaceae bacterium | reverse complement strand
ACTTTGTGCCACCTTTGCTCCGCCTTCTATCAAAACGCGGGAAATGCGTTTGGCTGCAAGTTCATGCAGGATTTTCAGGGGATCTTTTTCTGCCAAAACCAAAAGCGGAATTTTATCTGAAGTTTGTTTTAATTTTGAGTTTTCTGAGAATTGATTTTTGCTATCCAATATTACCCGCACCGGCGAATATTTTTCCAGGCCCACAATCCGGCAATCCAGCATCGGATCATCCGCCAACGCGGTGCCGATGCCGATCATAATCGCATCATGGTTGGCGCGCAGCAAATGGCCGTGGCGGCGTGCAGCCTCACCCGTAATCCACCGATTATTTTTATCGCCTGTCGTCATTTTGCCGTCTGCGGATATCGCGAGCTTTAGCGTCACCATTGGCCGCTGCTGTGTTTGCAATAATAAGAATCCTTTATTTAATTGTGCGGCTTCATCAGCGCATAAGCCTTCAACAACCTCAATCCCGGCGGCGCGCAACGCGGCAATCCCCTGCCCGTTCACACGTGGATTGGGATCGCGAATAGCTACAAAAACCTTTTTTAATCCTGCATCAATCATGCTTTGCGTGCACGGCGCGCCGCGTCCTGGCATAAAACATGGCTCCAGCGTCACGTACATATCCGCGCCGTATGCAGCATCTCCGGCCTGCGCCAATGCCATCGCCTCCGCATGCGGACGCCCGCCTGCTTGTGTCCAGCCGCGCCCCACAATCACATTATTTTTGATAATCACACAGCCCACGGCCGCACTTGGCCCGACTTTTCCTAAACTTCTTTTTGCCAATTCGAGCGCATGCAGCATAAATACTGGTCTGCTGGTCTGCTGGTCTGTTGGTCTACCCATTACTCTTCCGGCTTCAGGGTCTCCAGGAACTCATTGAAGTCCTGCGCCTCACGGAAATCTTTATAAACCGATGCGTAACGCACATACGCGACCTGATCAATTTTCGCCAAGGCCTCCATCACGAACTGTCCGATTTTTGCCGTCTTAATCTCGCTCTCACCCAAAGCCTCAAGCTGTCGCACGATGGCGTTCACGGTACGGTCAATATGATCCTGCTCCACGGGGCGTTTGCGCAGTGAAATCTGCAACGACCGCAAAAGTTTATCACGTTCAAATAATTCTTTTTCACCGTCACTCTTAATCACGATGAGTTCGCGGAGCTGCACCCGTTCAAACGTTGTAAAACGCGCACCACAGGCATCGCACTGGCGGCGGCGGCGAATGGACGCGCCGTCCTCGGACGGGCGCGAGTCTTTCACTTGCGTATCAGGGCTTCCGCAAAATGGGCACTTCATGCCCTAACCTAGCCCATGTTAGGGTAAATTGGAAACTGGTCGCACAATGCCTTCACGCGTTTTTTCACGGCCTGCTCGACCGCGCTGTTATCTTCAGGATTGGCTTTCAGCCCCTTCAGAACTTCCAAAATCATTTTTCCGACTTCGCGGAATTCAGACTCGCCAAAACCGCGCGTGGTACCTGCAGGCGTGCCCAAACGGATACCTGATGTCACGAATGGTTTCTCTGGATCATTGGGAACGGAATTTTTATTGCAAGTCAAACCGGCGTTATGCAGCGACTCCTCTGCCGCCTTGCCCGTCACACCCATCGGGCGCAGATCCACCAACATTTTATGGCTGTCCGTACCGCCGCCCACGCACGCCAGACCGCCCGTGATTAATTCATCTGCCAATGCCTTTGCATTTTTTACGACCTGCTCACAGTAAGCCTTAAACTCTGGCTTTAACGCCTCGCCGAATGCGACGGCTTTGGCCGCAATGACGTGCTCCAACGGGCCACCCTGCAGGCCAGGGAATACGGCAGAGTTAATTTTCTTCGCAATGGCTTCATCATTCGTCATGATCATGCCGCCGCGCGGGCCGCGCAAAGTTTTATGCGTGGTTGTGGTTGCTACATGGGCATGCGGGAACGGTGATGGATAAACGCCTGTTGCCACCAGACCGGCATAATGCGCGATGTCCGCAAACAAGATCGCGTCAATGCTATCTGCAATTTCACGCATGCGCTTAAAGTCAATCACATGCGGATAAGCCGATGCACCGGCGATGATCAATTTTGGTTTATGCTCTTTTGCCAATGCGGCCATTTGGTCGTAATCAATTTTACCGTCTTCTTTCAGGCCATAAGCAATTGGGGTAAACCATTTGCCCGACTGGTTGACCGGCAGGCCGTGCGTGAGATGCCCGCCCTCATTCAGCGACAAGCCCATGAAGGTATCACCAGGCTGCAGCAATGCAAAAAATACCGCCTGGTTGGCATTCGCACCGGAATGCGGCTGCACGTTTGCGAATTGGCAGTTGAATAATTTGCATGCGCGTTCAATTGCCAGTTTTTCCGTGATATCTACATATTCACAGCCCGCATAGTAACGCTTGCCCGCATAACCTTCGGCATATTTATTGGTCATCACAGACCCCTGCGCTTCCATCACGGCAGCGGAGACGATGTTTTCAGATGCGATCAGTTCAATGTAATCCTGCTGGCGGGTCAGCTCCTTATTGATCGCGCCCCACACTTCGGGATCTGCGGATTTCAAATCCTGCGTAAAAAAGCCCTGGGGCACAAATGGGTTATCAGAAGTGGTTTGTGTCATTTTGCGTGCTGCCGTCATGGTTAAAACTTCCTGTAAAAGCTTTGTCTGTGAATGGCATTTTATAGCCCGCGCCGCGCGCCGCGAGCAACCGGAATCAACAGATTTCCTCGATTTTATTCACGCGATTCTGGTGGCGACCGCCCTCAAATTCTGCGGATAAAAAGGCTTCAAAAATGGCCTTGGCATCGGCCTCTGATACAAAAAGCGCAGGAATGCATAAAACATTGGCATTATTA
>DPZW01000167.1:7707-8010 GCA_003536545.1 Rhodospirillaceae bacterium | reverse complement strand
CAATTGCATGAATTATACCGCGCCGGTGCAGATCCCGTTCTGGTGCTGCAGGATTTTCTGGCATTATTGCACACGCTTGCACGGGTGATTGCTGCGCCAAAATCAGATCTGGATTTGTCTGATACGCAGGCAAATATGGCGCGCGCTATGGCAGGCAAAATGCAAATGCCTGAAATTATGCGTGCCTGGCAAATTCTGCTGAAGGGGATTGCTGAAGTTGCCCATGCGCCGCAGCCACAGGCAGCAGCAGAAATGGTTATCCTGCGTCTGGTCTATGCCGCGCAATTGCCGCCGCCGGGTGAA
>DPZW01000167.1:7216-7542 GCA_003536545.1 Rhodospirillaceae bacterium | reverse complement strand
GCGCAATTGCCGCCGCCGGGTGAACTCCTCAAGATTCTGGGTCAGAGTGACGTGGGAAACGCGCCGCGGCCCAGTAATGCCGCTGCGCCTGCAACCGATAATACCACTGGGATACGTGCCGTTGCATCGTCAGGACAAATATTGACTGCTGCCACACCACAAGTCGTTCAGAACAAACCCTTGCCGAAAACTTTTGCCGATGCGGTGGCGCTATTCGAAACAAACCGCGAAGCGATTTTGCATGGCCAGTTATATGGGCAAGTTCAGGTGGTCAATTACGCGCCGGGAAGGATGGAATTACACCTTTTGTCCGGGCTACCGCGCGA
>DPZW01000167.1:653-7013 GCA_003536545.1 Rhodospirillaceae bacterium | reverse complement strand
CCTTTTGTCCGGGCTACCGCGCGATTTTACGGGAAAAATCGCCCAAAAATTACAGGAATGGACGGGCGCACCCTGGCTGATCGGTATTGCCTCGGTGCCGGGTGAGAAAACCCTGGCCGAACAAGATAATGCACGGGCCGATGACCGCTTGCGAATGGCGGCGGCTGACCCTATGGTACGAACAATTATGGAACATTTTCCGGGCACACGCATTGTAAACGTGAGCGCGCCGGACATTGAAACAGAAACAGGAGAAGATGAATGAACATCCAGCAAATGATGAAACAGGCACAGGAAATGCAGGTAAAGATGCAATCTTTGCAGGCGCAGCTGGCCGAGACTGAAATTGAAGGGCAAGCCGGTGGCGGTCTTGTTAAAATCACGCTTACTGCTGGCGGCGTGATGATGAAGCTGGATATTAATCCCGCACTGCTGAAAGTGGAAGAAAAAGAAACGCTGGAAGATCTGATCATCGCGGCGCATGCCGATGCGAAAGACCGCGCGGATGAAACCATTGCATCTGAAACCAATAAGATGATGGAAGGCATGAATTTGCCGCCAGGGATGAAGCTGCCGGGACAAATGTAATTGCGTCTTGCTACCTGGAATATCAATTCAGTCCGTTTGCGTGTGCCGCTGCTGCAGCAGATGGTGGCGGAATTCGCGCCGGATGTGATTTGCCTGCAGGAAACCAAAACGGCGGATGAATTTTTTCCGCATGATGATATGGCGGCCATGGGTTACGATCACCGCGTGATCTGGGGCCAGAAATCCTATAATGGCGTGGCAATCTTATCGCGGCTGCCGCTCACCGATTTTCAAAAATATGATCGCTGCGGCAAGGCAGATTGCCGGCATATTTCCGTGCGTTTGCCGGACGGCACGGTCTTGCATAATTTATATATCCCTGCAGGCGGTTATGAAGCAGACGTTAAAATTAATCCCAAATTCCAGCATAAACTGGATTTCGTGGATGAGATGACTGCATGGTGGCCATTGCAGCCCAAGGGCAAAAAAATTCTAGTCGGTGATCTGAATATCGCGCCGCTGGAGCATGATGTGTGGGACAGTAAGAAAATGCAGCGCGTGGTCTCGCATACACCCGAAGAAATATCCCGCTTTTCCGCCATGCAAAAATCGGTGGGCTGGATCGATGTCGCGCGGGAATTCACGCCGCATGATGAAAAACTTTATAGTTGGTGGAGTTACCGCGCCGCCGATTGGGATGCGGCTGATCGGGGCCGGCGACTGGACCACATCTGGGTGACGCCGGAATTAAAAGACCGGTTGAGGGCCTGCATCACACCCCGCACGATGCGTCATTGGAAACCGCCGTCTGACCATGTGCCGGTGATTGTGGATTTTAAAGATTAATCAATAAACGGTGAGCCATCTTTATCGGTTTTAATTTGGTCGTGATCAATGATTTGTTCAGATGCCGGGGCGGGGTGCGCAGCAGCGCGATCAAACTTGCGTTTGAAGTATCTGATTAACAGAAACGGCACCACCAACCCGCCGACCAATAGGATGAAGGCGAAAAGGCCAGTCAGCAGACCTGCGATGATCAGCGAGAAAATCACACCCAGCCACAGCATTTCAAATAACACCAGAAATGGGGCAAGTTTGGCACTGATTTGCGGGCGCGCTGTCAGGCGTTCATTCATCCGGTTAAATTGTTCCTGGGCGCGGCTCATGGGGGAATGATAATCCTTGTGGGTTGCTACTGCAATTGCGATATTTGCCAAATGTCAGTTGATTTGTTTCTGGATATGCTGGTGGCGGAGCGCGGGGCTTCGGTCAATACGCTGGATGCCTATCGGCGTGATCTGACAGCGGCATCTGAATTTGTTAAATCGGATTTGCAGCAGGCATCTTCGGATGATCTCTCACGCTATCTCTCGCGCTTGCGGCGGCAGAAACGTGCGGCGACAACGATAGCGCGGCGTCTTTCTGCACTGCGGCAATATTATCGTTTTTTGATGTCCGAAGGTCTGCGCGAGAGCGATCCCACATTGCACCTCGAACGCCCACAGCGTGCCCAGCGATTACCTAAAACCATTACTGAAGATGAAGCAGAGAGATTATTGAATGTCATTGGGGTGGAGCGTAAAAATGCATCCGGTCTTCGCTTGCAATTATTATGTGAATTGCTGTATGGCGCAGGTTTGCGTGCCAGCGAAGTGGTGACCATGCCACTCGTCGCTTATCAAAAAAATCAAAAATCTTTGGTTGTACGCGGCAAGGGGGACAAAGAACGCCTGGTACCGCTCACCCCACCAGCGATGCAGGCATTTGCGGATTACCTGTCCGTGCGTGAAGAATTTCTGGCTGGCGTGCCGGCCAAGGCTAAAAAATATTTATTTCCGTCGCGCGGGGCGGATGGTCATTACACACGCCAGCGGCTGCATCAGGAAATCAAAGCTCTCGCGATATCGGCTAATATCGACCCCGAACGCCTGACCCCGCATGTGCTGCGCCATGCTTTTGCGACCCATATGCTGGAAGGCGGCGCGGATTTGCGGTCGGTGCAGCAATTATTGGGTCACGCCGATATTTCCACGACCCAGATTTATACCCATGTAACAGCAAAAAGATTGCGGGAAACCGTTGAAAAACATCATCCTTTAGGCAAAAAATGACCAAAAATAAGCGTGACAGCAGGGCAGAAAATCCTTAATTTCAGCCCTTCATCAGGAGTAAGAATGGCTTTTTTAGATTTTGAGACACAGGTAACGGATCTTGAGGGGCGGATTGCCGATTTGCGGCATCTGGTTTCCGGTGGGCAGACGAATATTGCGGACGAGGTTTCGCGTCTGCAGACCAAAGTCAACCGGATGTTGATGCAGATCTATTCGCATCTGACGCCTGCACAAAAAGTACAGGTGGCACGCCATCCACTTCGCCCACATGCCAGTGATTATATCAATGCGCTGTGTGAAGATTTTACGCCGCTGGCGGGGGATCGTTCCTTCGCTGATGATCCGGCCATCATGGGCGGGCTTGCGCGCATGAATGGCCAGTCTATCGTGGTCATCGGCCAGGAGAAGGGCAAGGATACCGAGACGCGCGTGAAGCATAATTTCGGCATGGCCAAGCCCGAAGGCTATCGCAAGGCACAGCGTCTGATGTGGCTGGCTGACCATTTTCATTTACCCGTGGTGACGTTCGTGGATACTGCTGGGGCATTCCCCGGCATTGATGCCGAGGAACGCGGGCAAGCTGAGGCGATTGCCAAATCCATTGAGACCTGTTTGCGCATTGGTGTGCCCTTTGTCTCCACAATTATCGGTGAAGGGGGATCAGGCGGTGCTATTGCCATAGCCGTGGCTGACCGCGTCTTGATGCTGGAACATTCGGTTTATTCCGTGATTTCACCTGAAGGCTGTGCATCTATTTTATGGCGCAGTGCGGGCCACGCGGAAGATGCCGCAACTGCGCTTCGCCTGACCGCGCAGGATTTGCAGGGTTTTGGCGTAATTGATAAAATTATCCAGGAGCCCTTAGGCGGCGCACACCGCAATCAGCAGGCGGCTATCAAATCCACGGGCGATGCAATTAACAAAGCTCTGGATGAATTGAAGAATAAATCACCCGATGTGCTGCGGCGTGAACGCGCCGATAAATTCCTGGCGATGGGCAGAAAATTAGCGGCGTAACTTATCGCTACGCCGCTTTTTATTTTCAATTAGATTAACCTTATTCTGCAGGTGCAGCCGGTGGCGTCTCAGGCGTAGCAGCTTCTGGTGCAGCTTCCGGTACAACCGCAGTTGATTCCGGTGCAACCGCAGGTGCATCTGCAGTTGTGTTTTCTGCTGCAGGTTCAGATCCAGCTGGCGGTGTGCGCGCCGTTACAATTGCTGCCTTCAGGGCTTCTAGTGGCTGCGCGCCGGGTAGGAATTGTGTGCCGACAATAAAGCCTGGTGTGCCAGTCAGACCCAATTTCTGAGCAATGTCGTAATTGGCTTTAACTTCATCCTTGATGGCATCAGATTCTTTATCCACCAGGATCTTTTCCCAATTCGCACCGGACTCGCGGGCAAGGGTTTCAATTGTTGTGCTGTCTAATTTACCTTCATGTTTCATAAAAGCATGGTGCAATTTTTCATAGATTGTTGGATCCTGCATGCGCGCGGCCAGGGCAACCTTGGTTGCTTCCAAAGATTCTGGCCCCAGAATAGGCAGATGTTTGTGCACAACGCGCAGGTTTGCATCTTCGGCTTTTAATTTTTCCACATCAGGGGCTGCGCGGCGGCAATAACCACAATTGTAATCAAAGAATTCAACCACAGTAGCACTGCCGTTGGGGTTGCCCATTACCGGGCTGGCAGGATTGGTAAAGATCGCTGCGGCTTGTGCCTTGATAACCTCAGATGCGGCATCCAGTTGCGCCTGTTGCTGGTTTTCCTGATGCTTTTGCAAAGCCTCAATAATCACTTCGGGATTAGCGACCAGGAACTCGCGGACATTGCTGCCGAATTCATCAGCCACATCGGTGGTGCCTTCAGTTGGTGCGGGTTTCATCAGGCTTTGTGCGCCCAGGACAATGACGGCACCCAGGATGCCTGCCAAAAGACTCATTAATAACGATTTATTCTGCATTTTTTGCTCCCGTATGGTTTGAAGCATGATGCCGCAGCCCCCCATTATTGTCGAGAGGTCTTATCCTTCTTTTTCTCTTCGATCTTTTGCCTGGCCAGCGCGAGAATATCAGCCGCACGTAAGGCATTAGGGTTTCCGGCAGGAAATTTGGCTGCCTTGGCATGATATTCTGCCGCTTTGTAATCAAGGGTCAGCAAGGCGGTTTCAGCCAGTTCCAGTTGCGCCAGATCTGTCTCTCCGATGCGGCCATAAGCAATGCCAAGCGAGCGATGCGCGCCTGCGCTATCTGTTTCCTGTGTAACGGCCCGCTGCAGGATAGAAATTGCGGCTTTTAAATCGTTATTGGCAAGCAAGGCCTGGCCATAGCTGAGTGTGATTAGCGGGGCATTAGGCAGGGCTGCATGGGCTTTTTGATAATAAGTGACGGCTTCAGAAATTTTTCCGCGTTCATATAAAATCTGTGCGCGCAATTCATAAAAATACGGATTATCAGGTTCGTCTTTTTGCAGGCTATCCAGAATTTTTAATGCGCCGGCCATATCATTCAGACGGTAATAGGCAACTGCACGCCCATAGCGCGAAGGGATATCATCCCCTTTGCGGTCGCGCACCATTTGGCGCGGTTTGATATAACCTTGCAGTTTTGCCTTGATACGTTCGTATGCTTCGGCATCTGCCGCTGGCGTTGCAATTTCGGGCAGATTTTTTGTGCCGCGCATCAGGCTTTCAAAACGGTCCCGCGTGAGGGGGTGTGTTTGAATATATTCGTCCTGGCGTGATGCCGGTAATAATTCTTCATCAATCAATTTTCCCATAAAGCTGGTAAGGCCGTGCGCGGGTAATTTTGCCTGTATCAGATATTTGATGGCGGCTTGATCCGCACTGTCCTCGCTAGATCGGCTATGGGCAAGCACACGGCTTAGCGTGGTTTGGTTGCCGATCAGGGCAGTGGCTGCCCCCACCTGTCCATTGCCGGAAAGTGCGGCGGCAGCAATGCCCAGCAGTGTGAGCAGGATGCTTTCTCGCGACGCGGATTCAATAATGCCCTCCATGCGCAGCAAATGACCACCGGCAATATGGCCTGTTTCGTGGGCGATCACGCCCAATAATTCTGCCAGGTTTTCTGTGCGCAAAATCAGTCCGCTATAGAGAAAAATATTCTGCCCGCCGGCCACAAAGGCATTCATGGTGTCATCTTCAATCAGAATAAACTGGATATTGCTCGGTGTCAGGCCGGCTGCTCGAAAAATGGGCTCAGATTTCTCATGAAGAAAGTTCTCAGTTTCAGTGTCGCGCAGGACACGCTCAGCCGCGAATGCGGGTACAGAAGAAAAAGAAAAAATAATTACCGCAAGAATAATGCGAAGTACACGCATGGCTGTTACCACCGTATCTGATCCATAATATAAGTCGGGTGTGCATCGAATTGGCCGGACAGGCGCGCCACATCTGCCAGTGCATTATCAGGATTAATTTCAGTGGTGTGAATCCCTGCCGTCAGCATCAGCGTGTCACAGCCAAAACGGTTGCCGCCCAGAATATCTGTTTCCAAGGCATCGCCAATTGCCAGGATACGACGCGGGTCAGGTTTGCCAAGTAATTGATGCATATGTGTGTAAACATCCTGATGGGGTTTGCCGTGATAATAGACGTCGCCGCCCAGGGTCTCATAATAGGCCGCAACGGTCCCGGGGCAAATGAACAATGTGTCACCTATGCCCACAATACGGTCAGGGTTCGAGATCGGAAGAGCACGCGTCT
>DPZW01000167.1:0-489 GCA_003536545.1 Rhodospirillaceae bacterium | reverse complement strand
TGCCCACAATACGGTCAGGGTTCGCACATAGCATCGGCAGGCCGCGCTGCGCCGCCACGTTCAGGCGGTATTCATAATCTTCAATGGTTTCATTAAAATCCAGTGTTTTGGAGATAATGATAAAATCTGCAGTTTCAATATTATCCACCTGTTCATAATCAAGGTCAGCATAGTTTTCGCGGTGGCTTTCAGCAAAAATAAAATAGAATTTCTTGCCCAACCGTTGATGCCATGTGTCGCTGCGGTCGCGCAGGGCAAGATAACTGCTCTCTCCTGAATTGAACGCAGCCTGATAAAGATCCGGCGTGACGCCATAGCTGCTGCCCAAACGCTCCGTCACGGATGCAATCCGGCTGGGGGAATTGGAGAGGAAACTAACCTTCTTCCCCATGGCTTTGAGTTCATGCAGGGCATTGATCACGCCGGGAAATACGCGCTCACCATTATGCAAAGTGCCCCAGATATCAAGGATAAAGGCGTCATACTGGC
>DPZW01000170.1:6739-6930 GCA_003536545.1 Rhodospirillaceae bacterium | reverse complement strand
TGAAAGCCATGTGGGCGTGCCGCAATTGCATGCCATGGCCCGTGGTGACTACGCGCGTAAATCTGTTTTGGCCGCGCATGGTTTTCGCCTGCCGTCGTGTATGGATAATCGGCCTTTAAAATTTGAAGAGTGGGATATGATGCGCCCGCAAACCGTATTTGTTTCTGCAACGCCCAGTGATTGGGAATTAC
>DPZW01000170.1:0-6562 GCA_003536545.1 Rhodospirillaceae bacterium | reverse complement strand
TGGGAATTACAGCAAACCGGCGGTGTGTTTGCAGAGCAGGTGGTGCGGCCTACAGGGTTGATTGATCCGCTTGTTGAAATTCGTCCCACACAGCATCAGGTGGATGATTTGCTAGCGGAATGCCGTGAATGTGCGGCCAAAGGCCAGCGCGTGCTGGTCACAACATTGACAAAAAAAATGGCAGAGGCATTAGCCGATTACATGGGCGAAACGGGCCTGAAGGTACAATATATGCACAGTGAAATTGATACCCTCGAGCGGATCGAAATCATTCGTGACCTGCGCGTGGGTGTCTTTGATGTACTGATTGGGATTAATCTGCTGCGCGAAGGCCTTGATATCCCTGAATGCGCACTGGTTGCTGTGTTGGATGCAGATAAGGAAGGTTATCTGCGTTCGCGCACATCACTCATTCAAACGATGGGCCGTGCGGCGCGAAATCTGGATGGGCGGGTGATTTTATATGCGGACCGAATTACCGGATCGATGCAGGCCGCGATGGATGAAACGGCCCGCCGCCGCGCCAAGCAGGAAGAATATAACAAAGCGCATGGCATCACGCCTGAGAGCGTCAAAAAATCCATGGCAACGGTACTGGATAGTATTTTTGAGCGCGCAGATCGCCTGCAGATTGAAACCGCATTAGAAGATACAAGCTTTGAAGGCAAAGATTTAAAAGCCTACCTGAAAGACCTTGAAAAACGCATGATTGCGGCTGCGCAGGATTTGGAATTTGAAGAAGCCGCAGATTTGCGCGATGAAATCAGCCGCTTGGAGAAGATGGAATTGGGGCTGGGGGCGGCCAGAACCCATTCCGCGCGCCCTCAAAAGGGCAGAAAATACGAAAAAACCGGCAAGCCCAAGTCCCGGGCCAAAAAAGAACGCCGAAACCGATAAAAAACTTGAGTTTTTAGTTTTCTAATAACTATACTCGAGTAAAGTGGGGCTTAAAAAATGATTTTTGTGAAAGATATTGAAAAAACCGAAATTGTAAGGTGGGAAGAAAATTTAAAAATGCCGCATGCTTTGCTCACAACATTTGTTGAGTTCAAAGTAAAAGATCCCATGCTAAAAGCCTTAAAATTAAATGGTGCGTCCATTGATTGTATGGGTGATATCATTAGATTTCTAAGCGAAAAAATAGATAGCTTGTCCGCGCCAGGGCAGGAACCATTTGATGATTTATGTATCTATGCGGGGTATGCTTCAGAAAAAGTTTCTTTGACTTTTGCCGGCCCCGCTTCTTTTGCGGATGTAAATATAGGGTATTATACTGAAAATAGATTATCAATCGAAGAGATGGTAGATTTTCTTGAGAAAGTAGCAACGGTAAATTCAGTAATGGAATTAAAGATTGAAGAAGAGCCAGATTCTGTAATTTATGCACCAGTCACAATTCTGAATGAAGAGCCAGATTCTGTAATTTATGCACCAGTCACAATTTTGAATGAAGGGCCAGTGCAGCAGCCAGAAGTTGTTCCCGCTACTAAAGTTGTTGGATCTGCAGAAGATCAGAAAATAGCCGAAGCAAAAATTAAACCGGTTGTTGCATCAAAACAGCCTGAAGCCGCAAAAGGGATAATTCAACCGGCAATTCCAGGGAATTTTGATGCAGATACAGATCCCCTTGCTGCAATTGAAGATCACTTGAACAGTGGTAGGGATAGATATCCTGCCAAAAAAGGTAAAAAACAAGAGAGTAAAGCAAAAGGTAAAGATCAGCGCTGCGGTCCAAATATCTAATAGCTGCCCCTAAATAATTTTAGTATTGTTGCTCTATGATTTTAATTACCGGTGCAGCTACGCGGATTGGTGCGATCATCGCCCAGCATTTGGCGCACGATGGCAGCAAGATTATTATTCATTATCACCGCAGCCAGGATGAGGCTGAAGCATTGACTAGGAAATTGGGCAATGCCGCATTATGGCAGCAGAATTTGCGTGCGCCAGATCTGGCGGCATCATTTCAAAAACTCATGCGTGAAAATGGGCCTGTTGATACATTAATCAACAATGCGGCTGTTTTCTATCCCGATCAGGATCATGAAAATATATCTGCGGAATTAAGAAGCGAAATCATGGCGGTGAATTATCATGCGCCTCTGACCTTGATGCAGGAAATGGCTAAGACGCTGCCGCAGGGTGGTGTTGGTAATATCATCAATATTCTGGATCAGCGGGTGCTCAATCCTTCTTATGCTTTTCCGGTTTATACGGAAAGCAAGATCAAGTTATGGCAGGCGACCCAACAAAAAGCCGTTGAGTTTGCGCCACATATTCGCGTGAATGCTATCGCGCCTGGGCATGTGCTGCCCAATGTCGGAGAAGATGCGACAAGGTTTGAAGCGCGCCGCGCCAGAACGCCCATGGGCACCGGGCCTGCGCCTGAAGATGTTGCAGCGGCCATTGAATTTATCCTGAATATAAAATCCATGACAGGGGCGTGCATTCCGCTGGATGGCGGTGAGCATCTCGTGCCTAAAACAGAACCTACTTCTTAGGCAATTTACGGGGTTTTTGTCCGTTATAAGCTGACAGCGGACGAATGATCCGGTTATCCGACAATTGCTCCATCACATGAGCGGTCCAGCCTGTAATGCGTGACATTACAAACATTGGCGTGAAAATGCTTTCGGGAAATCCCATCAGGGCATAGGTAGGGCCAGCTGGATAATCCAGATTGGGAAACAGATTTTTCTCGCGCGCGATAGCAGCAGCTAATTCATCTGATAGCGCAATTAAATCTTCGCGGCGTTTCAGCTTGGCAACATTGTGGAAATATTTGGTCATGGTGGGCACGCGGCTGTCACCATTTTTATAAACGCGGTGACCAAAGCCAATAACTTTTTCTTTGCGCGCAAAAACGCCAGCCAGATATTTATCCACGCCGCCGGCATCACGCGCGTCCTGCAGTGTTCCCATCACGGCTTCATTTGCGCCGCCATGCAAAGGCCCCCGTAACGCACCAATTCCAGCTGTTACCGCACTGTAAATATCAGATAGTGTGGAGGTGACCACGCGTGCGGCAAACGTGGAGGCATTGAATGAATGTTCCGCATATAGCGTCATGGAAACATCAAAGGCGCGCTTAATAACGGGATCCGGCTTGCCACCTAACGTCATGTGAAAGAAATTATCGATGTAATCCAGTTTCGGATTCGGCTCGATAATCGGCATACGTTTGTCGGTACGATAGATGGTTGCCACAATCGTTGGCAGTTTCGCAAACATTAAAACCGAACGTTCCATGAGGCCCAATGGTGAATGATCATTCGCACCAATATCTTCACAGCCCATAAAGCTAATCGCGGTGCGGAGCCGGTCCATCGGATGTGCGCTGCTGGGAAGGGAACAAATGAGCCGGGAAAGCGTAGGGGAAATATTCCGGTGCGTTTTTTCAAATTGAATAAAATTAGCGAGCTGTTTGGCATTCGGCAATTCACCGTGCCAGATCAGATAGGCAACTTCTTCCCAGGTTTTATGTTCGGCTAGTTCATTGATGCGGTAACCGCGGTAGGTGAGCACGGCTTCCTGGGCGTGCACTTCGGAAATCGCCGTGACATCGGCGTAAACCCCATCCAGCCCTTTGAAGATTATTTTATCAGGATTATTGGAACTGGGTTTGGCCACTGCTGCCTCGCATTTTTGCTCTATAGGGAGATTATTCTTTACAGATTCTGCCCATTTTGGCTATGCTTTCCCTGCAATGAAGCCAGCACAATCCAGCGCGTCACAGCAATCTCTTGCGACTAAACGGCGCGGGAAATTCCTGTGCTTCACATTGGCTGCGGTGATGTTGGTGACTAGCATGAACGGCAATCTGGAATGCAAGGGCGATTTAGATAGCTACCGGGCCAATGAAAAATCCAAACACGATGCGGCGGCACGTGATAAGACAATTATCACACTTGTTCCAAATAATTAATAACCTGCAATTTTTTTATCCAGATCCACGTAATCCTGATAGGCAATCATCCGGTACAGGTCCTTGCGCGGCTGCATAGTTTCAATCAGTGGATCAGTTTGTTTGCCGTGCATTTTGATATGGTTGATGCCGTTGATGATAGCCTGCATTGCGATGCGTAATGTTGTTACGGGATAAATGACCAATGCTGCGCCGGCGGTCTGTAATTCATCCACGGATAAGACTGGGCTTTTGCCGAATTCTGTCATGTTGGCGAGGAGGGGCGTTGGTGCAATCGCCTCAGCAAAATTCTTGAATTCAATTGCGCTAATTAATGCCTCGGCAAAAATCATATCTGCACCGGCGGCAATATAATGTCTGGCACGCGCAACTGCCGCATCAAAACCTTCAACGGCGGTTGCATCTGTGCGCGCAATAATCAGGAAATTTTTATCTACGCGCGCGCCAACGGCAGCATGGATGCGCTGTACCATTTCTGTGGTGCTGACCAATTCCTTGCCTTCCAGGTGGCCGCAACGCTTGGGGTGAATCTGGTCTTCAAGATGCAGGCCCGCTGCGCCTGCATTTTCAATTTCAATGACGCTGCGCGCCGCATTAATCGGGCCACCAAAACCTGTATCCGCATCCACAATCAGCGGCAGGTTGGTGACATCAGAAATGCGCCGCGTGAGGGTGGCGACCTCGTCCAGAGTGGTGAGACCAATATCAGGCAGGCCCAGGGATGCTGAAAACGCGCCGCCCGAAAGGTAAATGCCGTCAAACCCGGCTTCCTCAATCGCAATAGCGGCGAGCGGCATAAAAGCCCCCGGAAAGCGCAGTAATTTCTTATTCTCCAGCGCGCGGCGCAGTGCAGAGCGTTTATCTGTCGCAGTGGTATTACAAAGCATTATATCCCCCATTGTGGGTTGGCACGCAGAATCATGCCACAATGATAGCCTTAAATGGAGAAGGCACGAACAGCGATGTTCTTTGAATTAAGCAAGATTTTTTGGACCCTGGCGCAGCCGGCGAATTTTTTATTTGTACTGCTGGCTTTAACCGTTATCCTGCTTTGGGTGCGACCCAGATTTGGGCGTGTCATCATGACAATTCTGGTCGTATGTGCATGGCTTGCGGCTGCCTTGCCGATCGGTGAATATTACATCCGGCAAATTGAAAATACTTATCCCATTCCCGAATTACCTGCACATGTGGACGGGATTATTTTGCTGGGTGGGTTTGTCTGGTCCGAAGGTAGCGAAGTACGTCAGCAAATTCAAACTGATAACAAGGCAGATCGCTATTTGGCGTTCGCAAAACTCGCACAAAAATATCCGGATGCGAAATTGGTTTTCACTGGCGGGTCTGGTAATCCGCTGCGGCAGGATGTGCGCGAAGCGGATTACGTCCGGCAACTTTGGGCTGACATGGGATATGACCCCGCACGTGTGATATGGGAACGCGAAAGCCGCAATACGTTTGAAAATGCCGTGAACAGTAAAAAACTTGTGCAGCCACAGCCCGGCCAGACATGGCTATTGGTGACATCGGCGATGCATATGCCGCGATCAGTCGCGATTTTTACCAAACAGGATTGGGCAGTTGTGCCTTATCCAGTGGATTTTATCAGCACCAATGGTTCGCTGTGGCAGTATGAGTTTTCCGTGACGGATAATCTCTGGCGTCTGGCAACTGCTTTAAAGGAAATCATTGGCCGAAAAGCCTATCAGCTGACGGGCAAGGCGGCTTAATCGCTTGATATTCATGGGGGCCGCAGGTATTTATGGCGGATTGCGCCCGTAGCTCAGTGGATAGAGCGCTGCCCTCCGGAGGCAGAGGCCAGAGGTTCGAATCCTCTCGGGCGCGCCACATCGGGAAAGAAAAATGAAAACCGTCACTCTTAATAATATCAAAATCTCCAACGCATCACCCTTCATGCTTATCGCAGGGCCATGCGTGATTGAAAGCAAGGAGCATCTGCGCGGCGTGGCGGCGGAGATGGTTGCGATCTGTAAGAAATTGAATATCCCGCTGGTGTTTAAAAGTTCATTTGATAAAGCCAACCGCACCTCGGTTTCTGGTGTGCGCGGCTTGGGCATGGAAACAGGCTTGCAATACTTGAAAGAAATTCGTGATGAATTCGGCGTGCCGGTGCTGACGGATGTGCATGAGCCTTGGCACTGCGCGGAAGCAGCGAAATATGTCGACGTGTTGCAAATTCCTGCCTTCTTGTGCCGCCAGACGGATTTGCTAATTGCGGCGGGCGAAACGAAAAAAACTATCAATGTGAAGAAGTGCCAGTTCCTCGCGCCCTGGGATATGGCGCAGGTGGCGAGAAAAATTGCCAGCACGGGGAATGAAAACATTTTGTTGTGTGAGCGTGGTGCGTCGTTTGGTTATAACACATTGGTGTCTGATTTCCGTTCGCTGCCGATCATGGCGGAGACGGGTTATCCGGTGATTTTTGACGCCACGCATTCCGTGCAACAACCGGGCGGACAGGGGACGTCATCAGGCGGCGATCGCCGCTTTGTGCCACCACTGGCGCGGGCGGCCTTGGCTGTGGGCTGCGCGGGGCTATTCATTGAAACCCATCCAGACCCGGATAACGCGCCGTCTGATGGGCCGAATATGGTGCCGTTGGCGGAAATGCCTGCG
>DPZW01000072.1:6168-6721 GCA_003536545.1 Rhodospirillaceae bacterium | reverse complement strand
TCTTAATGGCTTTGGGGTCGGCACAGGATGAAAAACCCCCTATTTCACCGCAGATAATAACGTCACGGCATCCAGGATTTTTTTACCGGCTTCGCTGACCAACAGCACATCATTATCCACCATCACATAGCGCGCACCTGCAGGTGGCGCGCCGAGCAGATCCAAAAGCCCCCGTGGCAGGTCACGATACGAATAATCTAAGCGCGACCCGATGCCATATTTCTTCGCCTGTCCGGGCGGCAGACAGCCGTTATTTTTCTTCGCCAGTCCCGGCGGACATTTGCGGCCGTAATGACTGCGCAGATAATCAGAAATAATCACGCGGTCGCCGCCGCCGATGGTGATTTTAATCGGCGCGCTGTCGTCGCGCCCACGTCCACGATGATCATCATGCCATTCAATCCGGTCATCATTTCCATGATTACCTTTTTTGGCTTCAGCCATTGTTGGCACGAGAGCGAGCGCGAAGAGGGCTAAGACAATAATACGGGTCGGAAATTTCATGAGTTTCTCCTGATATGATTTCTCATAATGGATAACGCATGAGATGCCA
>DPZW01000072.1:0-5993 GCA_003536545.1 Rhodospirillaceae bacterium | reverse complement strand
TGTGCTCTTCCGATCTAATGGATAACGCATGAGATGCCACTTCGCACCCATTAATAATTATCCATTATCAGCTATGCAGCGCGCGGCCATCCACAGCCAGCGCGGCTTCCTTCACGACTTCGGATAAGGTCGGATGTGCGTGGCAGGTACGGGCGATGTCCTCAGCCGAACCGCCATATTCCATATGCGTTGCGATTTCATGGATCATTTCACCCGCTGACGCGCCGATGATATGCGCGCCAAGGACGCGGTCAGTCGCCGCATCCGCCAGGATTTTCACAAAGCCTGTGGTGGCATTCATCGCGCGTGCGCGGCCGTTGGCCGTATAATTAAATTTACCGACTTTATATTTCACGCCGGCTTCTTTTAATTGTTCTTCAGTCTGGCCGATCGCGGCGACTTCCGGCGCGGTGTAAACAACGCCCGGCACCAGGTTGTAATCCACATGCGATTTTTGCCCGGCAATGTGTTCAACGCAAACCACGCCGTCTTCTTCCGCTTTATGCGCCAGCATTAGGCCCGCAATCACATCACCCACCGCGTAAATGCCCGCCACATTGGTTTTATAATGCCCGTCTGTTTCAACGCGGCCACGTGCATCCATCGCAACGCCAATTTTATCGAGGCCCAAGCCGTCCGTATTCGCGCGGCGACCCACAGCGACCAATACGACATCGGCTTTTACTGTTTCCGCTTTGCCACCCGCAGCAGGCTCAACCGTGAGCGATACGCCGCCCGATGACGTTTTCGCGGCTGTCACTTTGCTTGAAAGTTTAAATTGCAATCCCTGCTTTTCTAAAATCTTCTGCATGGATTTCGCCACTTCGCCGTCCATGCCGGGCAGGATGCGATCCAGATATTCAATGACCTGAACATTCGCGCCCAATCGTGCCCATACAGAGCCGAGTTCAAGACCAATCACGCCCGCGCCAATGACCACCAAATTCTCTGGCACTTTTTCCAATGACAATGCACCCGTGGATGACACGATTTGCTTCTCATCAATTTCAATGCCGGGCAGCGGCGTGACGCTCGAACCCGTTGCAATAATAATATGTTTCGCCGCGTAAGTTTGATCGCCCACTTTCACCTGACCGGCAGCCGGAATAGAACCCTCGCCTTTCAGCCAATCGACTTTATTTTTCTTGAATAAAAATTCGATGCCCTTGGTATTGTCATTCACCACATCCGTTTTATGTTTCATCATGCCGGGCAGATCCAGCTTTATGCCCACCACCTTCACCCCCAGTGCAGCCAGGTCATGCCCAGCCTCATGAAATTTTTCTGAGGCATGCAGCAGAGCCTTGGATGGAATACAACCGACGCGCAGGCAGGTGCCGCCCAGTACTTTTTCCTTTTCCACACAGGCCACTTTCATGCCCAATTGCGCTGCCCGAATTGCCGCAACGTACCCGCCGGGTCCGCCACCGATAATGATAATGTCATAGGAAGTAGTCATGGCCGTCATTTAACGCGAATAATCACAAAACGAAAGAGTTTTTACTGGCTTTTTTGCGGCGCATCCGCTATCCACGCCGTTCCATGAAACTACGCAACATCGCCATTATCGCCCACGTTGACCACGGAAAAACCACCCTGGTTGACACCCTTTTGCAGCAATCCGGCTCTTACCGGACCAACCAGGCCGTCACGGAACGCGCCATGGACAGCAATGATCTGGAAAAAGAGCGCGGCATTACCATTCTCGCCAAATGTACTTCCATCGTCTGGAAAGACACGCGCATCAATATCGTCGATACGCCCGGCCACGCGGATTTCGGCGGAGAGGTGGAGCGTATCCTGGGCATGGTGGATGGCGTCGTGCTGTTGGTGGATGCAGCCGAAGGCCCGTTGCCGCAAACAAAATTTGTTTTGGGCAAGGCTTTGCGCAAAGGCATTCGCCCGATTTTGCTCGTCAATAAAGTCGACCGATCAGACGCACGGCCGCATGAAGTACATGATGAAGTCTTTGACCTATTTTCAAACCTCGATGCATCACCGGAACAACTGGATTTCCCGACGCTATTCGGTTCTGGCCGTGATGGCTGGATGAGCGATGATCCGGAAAAAAAAGCCGAAGACTTATCCGCACTGTTTGAATTAATTGTCAATCATGTGCCCGCGCCAAAAGTGGATGCAGACGCGCCATTTAAAATGTTGGCGACCATTATTGAGCCGAATGCATTCCTGGGCCGTATTTTAACAGGCCGCATTGAGTCCGGGAGGCTGAAAGCAAACATGCCGATCAAGGCCCTGACGCGCGAAGGCGAACAAATTGAAATTGGCCGCGCGACAAAAATTCTGGCGTTTCGCGGCCTGGAACGCGTACCGGTTGATGAAGCTGAAGCCGGCGATATTATCGCCCTGGCAGGCATGGAAAAAGCAACGGTGGCTGATACAATTTGCGATATGGCGGTAACGGATGCCATTCCGGCACAGCCGATTGATCCGCCAACCATTGCCATGCGTTTTTCCGTCAATGACAGCCCATTGGCAGGCACCGAAGGCAGCAAAGTCACCTCGCGCATGATCCGCGACCGCTTGATGAAGGAAGCCGAAGCCAACGTTGCGCTGCGCGTCAGGGAAACCGAAACTGCCGATGCGTTTGAAGTGGCGGGCCGCGGCGAATTGCAATTGGGTATTCTCATTGAAACCATGCGCCGCGAAGGTTTTGAACTTTCTATCTCACGCCCACAGGTGGTGATGCGCGAGGAAAATGGACAAACCCTGGAGCCGATTGAAGAAGTTGTGATTGATGTCGATGAAGAACATGCATCGACGGTGGTCGGCGCGCTTGCCGAACGCAAAGCGGAATTGATTGAACAGCGTCCGGCGGGCGCAGGTAAAATGCGCCTGGTATTTTACGCGCCGTCACGCGGCCTGATTGGTTATCACGGACAATTTTTAACCGACACGCGCGGTACGGGCGTGATGAACCGTTTGTTCCACAATTACGCCCCTTTCAAAGGTCCGATGGCAGGTCGCCGCAACGGCGTATTGATCTCCAACGCACAGGGCGAAAGTGTGGCTTATGCCATCTTCAACCTCGAAGATCGCGGACAGTTTTTAATCACGTCGGGACAAAAAGTTTACCAGGGCATGATCGTCGCCGAACATTCGCGTGACAATGATCTTGAAGTGAATGTTCTGAAAGCCAAACAATTGTCCAACGTGCGCGCCGCCGGAAAAGACGAAGCCATTCGCCTAACCACGCCCATGGCCATGCCGCTGGAAAAAGCCCTGGCCTATATTCAGGATGACGAGCTGGTGGAGGTCACGCCGAAATCGCTGCGGCTGCGCAAGCGTTTGCTGGACCCCAATGACCGCAAGCGCGTGGAACGAAAATCTGAGGCACAAGCCAGCTGACCGCTGCTGCGAGTAGGGTTGGTGTGGCGGCTACGAGCAGCAGCGCAAAAAAGGCCTACGAGCAGCAGGTTAAGCCCCCGGCTGTGCCCTAACCCGTTGAATCCATTAATTTATCGTCACTGGACAGGGTGAAAGCATTTGGGCAGCTGGCCCAAGCTTGATTCGGATGCCATTTTATGGTGTAATGCGCCCGTAAAACTACCTGACGAGGTAATATCATGACTAATTTTGCCAATGTTCGCCGCGCCGCGATGACGACGGTTGGTTTAACACTTGCACTTGCCGCCCAGGCTTTTGGCAGCGATCCGGGATTGCCCAAATATACGCCCGATGAATTAAAGGCGCGCGAAGCAAAATTCAGCCAGCAGATTAACATTGGCACGGCATCGGCAGAAAAACTATCGACGAATATCCGCACATTTTTGAAATCAGAATTTGCCACTGTCGCCAGAACCGGCGGCGTGACTGAATTAAAAACCTGGGATCAGGCGATGGTAGCAATTGGTGTTGACGGCACAGCTGCGCCGCTAAAAAGCTGGAAACCCGTTTTTGAGATTTATCGCGCCCATATGCTGGAACAGGATAATGCCCTGACCATTTTCAAAACTGCAAACCCGAGCGGGACGCAGGATGCATTCTGGAAAACCATGCCGAGTGAGTGGAGCTATTCCACCACCAATTATAAATTCATGAATGTCAGCAAAGCCTTTGTCGGCCAGGACGAAGAATGGGCAATGGCTATAGGGTATGAAGTAATCGGGGCGGGTGAGAGTTATATGCCCAAAACTGCAATTTATGCAAATGACATGCTGCGCGACCCGGGTTATTTTGCCAGAATGAATGCATCCAACCCACATCGCACTTTGGAATCTGTTGCTAACTGGATCGATGCTTGTAAGGGCTACACTAGCGCGGTGTCATCTAACAGATTTTATTTTGATAATATGCAGGATGCAGCCATTAAAAAAGCTGCTGAAGGCAGATATGTAGCGGGGCCGGAGCAAGCAAGAAAAATTGCAGCGACCGTAAACAGTAACAACGCCAAATTTTTGATATATGTTGATAACTTTTTTCAAGCGGCGATCAGGCCGCCGCCACAGGCAGGAATCAATAATTCTCGTGGCGCAACCCCAGGCGGTTAAAATGAATTTTAACCTGGTCGCGGTGGTTCTACACCACTTCCTCCACTCGTCCCGGGTGACTGTCTTGGCCCAATAAAGTCGCCGCTACCTTGCTGGTTTCTGGGTCCGCCTGCGCCCATTCCGCCCATCGCGCTGACCATACCCAATTGATTGACCATGCCGGATGTTTGTTGATGGATCGTGCTGGCATCATCGACGCGCTGATCCAGTCTTGCACCCAGCCATGACATCACCTGGTTCGGCAAAATATCAATCGCCTTAAACGCGGAATTCGCCAGGGTATAAGCCAGAATGCCATAGATGATCAAATAAACCACCATGGAAAGCAAACTGTTATCCAGATTGGAATCTGTCCCGCCAATCGCCGCAAGATAAGACACATTGGTGATATTCATAATCCCGTTAAAGGCCATCAATCCCAACAGCAACCCAAAGATCATTAACATCGGGCGAATGATCAATGCCAAAATCATCACGGCACCCGTTTGGAAATTTTGCGTCATGAAACCTTCGCCATCCGTTTTCAGCAAAGAGATTGCCAAAAGCGGCATGGCCAAAATTGCTTCAAACAATAATAACACCCATCCAAGAACGCCGAGCATAAAACGGAAGAAGGGCAGCAGCGGTAAAACATAACCCGCCATAAAACCAAATGAGATCAGCATCGTACCCACCGGACGCATCACGGATGCCGGCATTTGATTGAACTGATTGGCAAAATCATTGGTGAGTGCCGCATTGGCCGCCGCACCTGATGTCCCGACCCCCCAGGTTGCTGGATTACCATCTGCATTATCTTTTTTCATGGCAGCATCAAATTTTTGCAGCAGCAGAGCGGTGGGGCTCGTATTGGGGCCGTTAACATCACATGTTCCAAGTGCATCACCACAAGTTTGAACTGAGCCATCTTCTTTCAAACCCTTCGCAGAGTTAAAGGCGATGTCCACACCCTGTGTCATCAGGTTGCGGCCAAAACCACCGATGGTTCCCAATGGATTGCTGTTGGGTTTTAAAATTTCCCCAAAAGTCGCCCTCATCAATTCGGTCGCGCTTCCCAATGGATCTGTTTGTGCAGGCGCAGGCGATAATTGACGCGCCTTGCCCAAGAAAGTTTGGGCGATATTCCAGGTGCCCTGAATGTCACCGGCAACCTGCTCTGACAGGCCGCCATTATTGGAAGCTGTCAGTGGCAAACCAGAAACCGGCGGCGACTCAATATTCGGAAATACGGATGCAACATCCAGTACGCGACCATTTTGTTCAGCAATGCGATTCAGCCAGACAGGGGCAGAAATCCAGCCGCGTGTCTTTGCTTCGCTCTGGAAATTTAGGCCAAGCAAACCATTATAACTGCTGAGTGCAGTGCGAATACTGTTCGTGCGCGCTGCAGCATAAGCGTTCGCAATATTCTGGTAATTGGAATAAAAATCCAGCATCGGTAAATCCATTTTACCAAAACTGGGGTGCTGGCTGTTCTGTGCATCT
>DPZW01000159.1:2731-2996 GCA_003536545.1 Rhodospirillaceae bacterium | reverse complement strand
CGGATGCGGTGATCAGCGGCGGTTTTAACAATTATTCAATCTTGCATAGCGTGGAGGGCAAGGGCGACCGCGGCTTTCGCCAGGCCGAAGGCTTTCACGTTGAGGAAAGCAATATTATGTTCTTATGCATTTGCGCGCCTGATCGCCTGAGTGAATTGGCGGATATTGTTCGCCCGTATCTGCATCGCTATGGCGGGTTGTGCTGGTCCGAAGACGTGACCGTGCTGTAATAAGAAAATATAAATGGTGCCGGCAGCAGGATTTG
>DPZW01000159.1:0-2478 GCA_003536545.1 Rhodospirillaceae bacterium | reverse complement strand
ACCTTCGGTTTACAAAACCGCTGCACTACCGCTGTGCTATGCCGGCGCACCCTAAGCATTCCCCTTTGATGGGGAAGCAGATTGCTTATAATAAACCAGGCGGCAGAAATCCAGATGTTTTTTAAAGGCGTAAATATCAATGCTTATGGCTATCCGGCTTGGTATGGCCGCAATCCCTGGTTTTGTTATCCTTACCATGCCCCATATGATCCATGCCATGTACCTTTGCCGGTTTTACGGCTGCTGCATCCCCCGGATAGGCGGAAATCACGGCTTCCATCAGCGCAATTTCTTGGCTTTGATCGGTAATGATGTCATTGCACATCAGGCGCAGGTAATTATTCGTGGCATTGGGGTTGTTCAGGTAATCATGCGCCATATCCACTGCACCCTGATGGTGTACGATCATGCCCTTGGCAAACGCCACATCGGCAGCGGAAATGTTTTCGCCGCGCAGGCCGAATGAATCCGGCATCGGCGCGAAAATAAATTTCTGATTCTGCGCGAGGCCTTGCACCGCAACTGCACGATATTCACCAATTTCTGCCAATGGTTTTTCTGCCAGCGTGTGTATCGCCGCCAGCATCCCGATTTCAAATTTCTGATTATGAATAATCCCGCGTGCGAGTTTTTTTAGCGTGGGACTACTTGCGCCGGGATTATTCAGATATTCTTCCGACATAGTCAGTGCACCCGCATGATGCGGTGTCATGCCTTTCACAAATTCCATATCGGCCGCGCGGCTGGCAGGTGTAACGCGGTTATAAATCAGCGTCAGGTCTGCGATTTTGTCGGGCCGGTAGCTTTCTTCAACGCGCGCAAGGGCGGGGTTAGCTGTCAGCAGGATCAGTGCCAGTAAAAAAAGATTTTTCATCGTGTTTGCTCCGTAAAGTAAAAGCTATATTCCGCGTCGTGATTTTTTCTGCCGCTCCAGCACCAGGCGATAACCTTGGTGCGGCTCATCATTCAAAAACCGTGCCACGCGTGTGACTGTGGTGGTGGACGTGCCGATTTGCGCCGCAATGTCGCGGTAGGATAAATCGCCCTTGTCCAGCAACTGCGCCGCTGCCCACCTGCCTTCAAATTCCCGGATTTCAGCCGGGGTACAAAGATCGCGCAAGAATCGGGTGGCTTCTTCGGATGTTTTCAGTGAGGCAAGAGCAGTCATTAAATCAGGCATAGCTAAAGGGTATTAGCCCAATAATACGATGACAAGCTTTATTTTGCGCTGCAACCTGCATGAGACGCACACCTTCGCACCTGCACAATAAAGGGCCGGAATCGCTTGCACGCGTGCCGAATATGGCCTATTTCATGGCGCAAATGGCTAAAGAAAATTCACAACGCGGTGCCGGGGATAATTCAAAACTCTCGAAAACCGAACTCCTGAAAATGTATGAAGACATGCTGTTGATCCGCCGTTTTGAAGAGCGCGCGGGGCAATTATACGGCATGGGTTTGATCGGCGGTTTCTGCCACCTTTATATCGGGCAGGAAGCTGTCGTCGTCGGCATTCAATCTGCGCAGCAGCCGCAGGACAGTGTGATTACTGCTTACCGAGATCACGGCCATATGCTTGCATGCGGCATGACGGCGAACGGCGTGATGGCGGAATTGACGGGCCGCATCGGCGGCTATTCAAAAGGCAAGGGCGGAAGCATGCATATGTTTTCGCGTGAGAAAAAATTCTATGGCGGCCACGGAATTGTTGGCGCGCAAATTCCACTCGGCGCAGGCCTCGCGTTCGCGCATAAATATCAAAAAGATGGCGGCGTAAATATTGCCTACATGGGTGACGGCGCGAGCAACCAAGGGCAGGTGTATGAAGCTTACAACATGGCATCGATCTGGAAACTGCCCGCCGTATTCGTCATCGAAAACAACGGCTACGGCATGGGCACATCCGTCGCGCGTCACGCAGCCGGTGAATTATACAAACGCGGTGAAGGTTTTAATATTCCATCGAAGCGCGTTGACGGGATGGACGTATTGGCTGTGCGCGAAGCCGCGCTGGAAGCCATCGAACATGCGCGTTCAGGGCAGGGGCCGTATTTATTAGAAGTTATGACTTACCGCTATCGCGGCCATTCAATGTCTGATCCGGCGAAATACCGCACAAAGGAAGAACTGGATGAAACGCGTGAAAAGCGCGATCCGATTGAAAGATTAAAAGCACTGCTTTTAAAAGATCACGGCGTAAAAGAGACTGATTTTGAACCGATTGAAGAGCGCGTGAAAGAAATCTGCCTGGAATCAGTTGAATTCGCAAAAACATCCCCGGAGCCCGATCCGTCGGAATTATGGGCAGACGTATTGGTGGAGGCGAAGTAAATGGCAACCGAAGTTTTAATGCCGGCATTATCGCCAACCATGACCGAAGGAAAAATTTCCAAATGGATCGCCAAGGAAGGCGATGAACTTAAATCGGGCAAAGTCCTGTGCGAAATCGAAACCGATAAAGCAACGATGGAAGTTGAA
>DPZW01000069.1:511-4996 GCA_003536545.1 Rhodospirillaceae bacterium | reverse complement strand
ACGGCCTGAATGCCCGCGCGCAGCCCCATAATACGGGCATTGATTTGATTGAGGTTGGTCTGGCCGCCCGCCGCATCAATTTCTTTCACAATAATTTCTGCCAATTCTGTTGGCAGGCCTGCCGCCAGATTTTTCAAGGTTTCCGGCTTCACGTCATTAAAATGTTGTGCAGAAGCATAGGCAGCATTTTTCACTTTCAGGTAAGCTTCAGAAAAAGCTTTTTTCTGCTCATCCGTTGTGAAGCCAAGCTTTTCCATCGCAGCATCCGGCGTAACGGCGGCTGGATTTATTTTTTCTGCGGGAGCTGCCGGAGCTGTCGATGCTGGCGTGGCTGATCGACCATTGCCAGTGGCGCGGCGCGGCGCATTATTTCTGCGGGGCGTGCCGCCGCTATTCCCACCTGCTGGCTGTTGCGCAGCAGCCTGCGCTCTTTGATGGGCGGCCTCTACAATCTGTTGCGGACTGGGGCCAAAGACGCTTTGTTGCGGTTGACGCCAGCTATCACCCATCACGGGGTGACGATTAAAAATAGTGAACGGGTTTGCGCCCGCATTTTGAGGCTGTGCTGGCGGCGGATTAGTGTTTCGTGGCTGTTGTACTGGCCCCTGCTGCGGCCTTGGCCGCAAAACGTCACTTAATCCCTCTATAACTTCATCTGGCATATCTGGCTCCAATAATAGAATTCCTTAAGTATATTAAACCACGCGAGCCATTACGTTTCTGTGACAGTTACCAACAATTTGAGAGGAATTTGGGCAAAGCCGGAAAAACAAAGGGCTAGCCCCGGCGTACAGACCAGCCGGCGGGGTTATTTTGAAAGGCTTCAATGGCGGTGCGGGTTTCATTGTCGAGGCCAGCAACGGCCAGCAATTCATCCAGCGTCAGCAGCGCGTGCAACGCCAGCCCCTGGGATTTTAATTCCGATAAAACATCCGGTGTTGCGCGCGATAAAATCACCGCCACATCTGTAAAGCCTGCACCTGCATCCGTCAGCGCAGTTTGAAATTTTGCAATCGATGATCCCTTGGTAATCAGATCTTCCACCAGCAAAACTTTTTTGCCTGCAACATCTGCGCCTTCGATCTGTCGTCCCGCGCCGTGTGCCTTGGGCTCCGGCCGGATATAGCACAGCGGTTTTTGCGTGCGGTCCGCCAGCAATGTGGCAATCGGCACGCCCGCCGTCACGCCGCCTGCAATCACGTCTATGCTGCCAAGTAGGGGCGCGATCATCTCCGCCATGCCGTCCGCCAGAATGCTGCGCGCGGCCGCATCCCCAATCACCAAGCGGCAATCGACATAAAACGGCGAGAGCAGGCCAGAGGTCAGGCGAAAGGGCTGATTGATATTGATTTTCAATGCGCCTGACGACAACAGGGCGCGGGCGAAGGCGGCTTTATTCATGACCCCAACATAGGACGAAGGTCGCCGCCGGGCAAGCGCATGAAACTATTGCATTTTATGTCCGGAATTTGAGAAGCTGGAGCAATGACAGAATATTTTGTGCGCCTGCCAGAGCACCATGTCGGCCGCGATTACCAACCACGTCCCGCGGGGGAAGAGTTTATTGTGGCGATGGCAACGCCTCGCCACCTGTTCAATATTGGCGACCATGTCTGGATGGCGCAGTTGATGGTCGGCATTTGTGATTACGTTGAAAAAAATCTGGGTCGACCGGTGGTGTTCGAATTTATTCACAGACAGGACCAGCAGGACATAGATGAGATCTTGGGCGAATGTCTGGTGGTGCGCCAGGATGATCACTCCAGCTATAAAAATAAATTTGGACAGCTCGCAGAAATAGGAAGACTGCTCTATCCCGAACAAATAAAGACACGATGCGTTTTTGATCGTCTGGGCGGTGATGCACGCCGTGCACGTTTTATCGACAAAGAGAGCTGGCCTGTTGTTATGGGTACCGGACTTCGTAACGCCCCAATGGTCGCGCCGCTGGGTGGCATGATCGAAGCATGGCAGGAAACCATGAAATATAAACACATGGGTTTTGAAACGGTGGATTGCGCCAATGAAAATTATCGTGCCCCTGATTTGATCATTCACTGCAATCAAAAAAACCAGATGGAACTTCGCCACAGCGCGGCGACGGTTGACTTGAAATATGATGATCTGCCTTTCTTCCTCCGTCATCTTGCGCCCTCTGGCGTGGAATTTGGCCTGCTCGGTTCAAGCGTATTCACCAGAGACGATCTGGCAGCGCGGGCAGAGCAAATGAGAAAATATAACTGTGATCCCAATGTAAATATGGTCCCTGTGCAGCCCGTCACGCAATTATGGGCAAACTCGGTTGGCCGCGTTTTGCAGGAAGTCGCCGTCCGCCACGGCGTGGATGCACCGGTATTCAGCCTGCCGAAAAATATCGATTCACCGCCGCATCACGGATCTATTAAGAAATTGGGAAAAATGACGACAGAGGCCAACATTAATTTTTATCCGCTTTGTGTCATCCAGGCTTCTACCAGTATGAAAAGCAAAAACCCACCGATGCATGTCTTGATGCAGCACGCAGAGGAAGCGGTGGCAAACGGGATACGGGTGATTTTTATTGGTGCACCGGACGATGCACATCCAGAATATCTCAAAGACAATATGCATAATTGGGTTGGCAAAACCACGCTGGCTGAGAGCATGATGTTATTGCGCCATCCTGCGACAAAACATTTTATCAGCGGCGACAGCGGTCTTGCGCATTATCTGGGGGTCAATCAACGCGACGATCAGGAAATGACCACCATTTTCCTTTCCAGCAACCCCGATTTGTCCCGGGCAGTCTCGCCCTGCCTGCGTGTGATAAATTTGGGCAGCAAGCCTGCCTTGCGCGAAACACTGGTGCCGCGGCTGGAGGCCTGAGCTTTTGCTGGCGCAACAGCGCAGTTTCCTGCTATTTCGTCAGCTGTCATGCACAGCCACAGCTTCCGCCACCAATGTTTTCCTGCCGCCACCGCTGCCGATTGGAATAGCTGGCAATGGCAGATGCGCAGCCGCATCCGCAGGTCGGATGATTTCGCCCGGATTTTTGAATTAAGCGCGGATGAATCTTCCGCGCTGAAACATGCCGAAGATCACCTGCCTGTCGCGATCACACCTTATTATGCATCCCTGATGTCGCGCACGGATCCCGAACATCCATTGCGCCGCGCGCATCTGCCGCGAGAGGCGGAGTTTGTGGTTTCAGAAGGCGAGCATCAGGACCCGCTGGGCGAAGAAAAACACCAGGCCGCACCTGGCATCACGCATCGTTATCCGGACCGTGTTTTGTTTCTGATCACCAATCAATGTCCGGTTTATTGCCGCTATTGCATGCGCTCGCGCCTTGTCGGCAAAATGGACAAGGAACATTTGATCCCGATGTCGCAATGGGAAGCCTCGCTAAAGTACATCCGCGAGCATGATGAAATCCGCGAAGTGCTGTTATCGGGCGGCGAACCTTTATTATTGGGCGATGAACGCCTCGCATGGCTGCTGAAAGAGCTGGACACCATCCCACATGTGGAAATTATCCGCTTTTCCACCAAGATGCTAGCGGCGATGCCGCAGCGCGTAACGCCGCAATTCCTGCGCGCGCTGAAAACGAATAAACCGATCTGGATGGCGTTGCATTTATTACATCCGCTCGAGATCACGCCGGAATTCAGCAAAGCAGCAGAAAAATTAATCCGCGCAGGCATTGTTCTCACCACGCAAACGCCATTGCTGAAAGGCGTGAATGACGATGCCGAAGTCATGAAAGAACTGATGACACTTTGCATCAGGAACCGCATACGCCCCTATTATATTTTCCAGTGTGACCCCATTCACGGCTCTGCCTATCTGCGCCCGCCGATTGAAAAAGGTTTGGAAATCATCGAGGCATTGCAGGGATCAATTTCAGGACACGCCGTGCCGCATTATGTCGTGGATGTGGAAGGTGTGGGTAAAATGACGCTCGCGCCGCAGCGTTATTCATACAGCGAAAACGGCTATCATTACTTCACCAATTATAAAGGCGAGACCGCACGTTACTACGATCCTGACAGTCCTGCGCCATATGCGGTGCAAGGCACAAAACTCCACAAACAAGAAAAACGAAATTAAGATCTAACGCGCAGGATTTTCTCTGTCTTCGCCGCCCGTGCTGCGTTCCTTTGCCAGCATGGTAAAAATGCCACAGTCATATTGGCCCCGTGCTTACCGATATCACGCGTGATGAAAAAATGATTCAGATGCATAAACATTCGTGATTATAGGGTATTTTGCATTATTCGCGCGGCTTTGCATGCGCCGCTATCAGAGCGCAAGATAAAATTTTTGCAGCCATTGCAAATAATCCTGTTGCACTTGCGAGGCCACTCTGAATCTGGCCACGAATCATGTAAATTCACGTTTGGTTGTTACAACTCAGGAGGAAATAACCATGGCAGTAAAAAAAGCAGCAGCGAAGCGCAAGCCAGCTGCGAAAAAGAAAACAGCAGCGAAGCGCAAGCCAGCTGC
>DPZW01000069.1:0-303 GCA_003536545.1 Rhodospirillaceae bacterium | reverse complement strand
AGCAGCAAAGAAGCCTGCTAAGAAAAGAAAAGTAGCCAAGAAAGCAACAGCGACCAAGCGTCCTGCAGCGAAAAAGAAAACAGCAGCTAAGAAAAGAAAACCTGCTGCTAAGAAAAAAACGGCCGCGAAGCGCAAGCCAGCTGCCAAAAAGAAAACGGCCGCTAAAAAAAGAAAGCCAGCCGCTAAGAAAGCAACCGCAGCCAAAAAGCCTGCGAAAAAAAGAAGAAAAACGGCGAAAAAAGCGACCGCCGCAACACCAGCAAAGCGTAAGCCTGCTGCAAAAAAAAGAAAAACAGCAAAAAG
>DPZW01000075.1 GCA_003536545.1 Rhodospirillaceae bacterium | reverse complement strand
CCAGCGGCTCATCTTCGTGAATGGGTTTGCCGGTATCCGGATCAAAACCATTCACGAAGATGAGCCGCTGGATCTGACCAATCTGCCGCATATTGTGGTGGTCGTGGATGAATTCGCTGACCTGATGCTGGTTGCGGGCAAAGAAATTGAAGGGGCGATTCAACGTCTGGCGCAAATGGCACGCGCGGCCGGGATTCATTTGATCATGGCCACGCAAAGGCCATCGGTGGATGTGATTACAGGAACGATCAAGGCGAATTTCCCCACGCGGATTTCATTCCAGGTGACGAGTAAAATTGACAGCCGTACCATTTTGGGCGAAGGCGGCGCAGAACAATTATTGGGCATGGGCGACATGCTGTATATGGCGGCAGGTGGCCGCATCACGCGCGTCCATGGCCCGTTTGTCAAAGACAGTGAAGTTGAAAAAATTACTGAATTCCTGCGCGCGCAAGGCGCACCCGAATATATCGAAGACGTCACCGCCGATCCCGAAGAAGAAGGCGAAGAGGGTGAAGAAGCCGAAGCCATGGACCCGATGTTTGATAAAGCCGTGGCTGTTGTTGCACGTGAAGGCAAAGCCTCAACATCATTCATCCAGCGTCATTTGCAGATCGGTTACAACCGCGCCGCGCGCATCATCGAGGCCATGGAACGCCAAGGCATGGTCAGTGCGGCGAATGCAACAGGCAAGCGCGAAATTTATTTGCGGACAGGATAATGCGTCCGTTTTTTCTGATGCTTTATGGTTTTCCGGCAGCCGGAAAATATACCATTGCAAAGGAAATTGCCGCACGCACAGGAGCGCGGTTGATTGATAATCATTTGATCAACAATCCGATTTTTCAGGTCATGCGCACCGATGGCAAAAGTGGATTTGCAGAGGAAGTGTGGGATTATGTAGGCAAGATCCGTGAACTGGTCTTCGACTGCATCGCGCAATTTGCAAATCCTGAAGATAGTTTTATTTTTACAAACGTTCTGGTTGAAGAAACCAAAAATGACGGTGATCGCATATTGTTGGAAAAAATCCATCAAATGGCGATCACAAAACAGGTTATTTTTATTCCCGTACGCCTGGAATGCAAATTAGAAACTGCGCAAAAGCGCGTTAATTCTCCTGAACGCAAAGCTAAAATCAAAATGACGGATCCTGATGCCCTGGCTGAAATTTATCAAAATTATCATTTGCTAAATGTAGATTATCCTTACCTGCTGACACTGGAGACCAGTGAACTGGATGCCCCGAAAGCTGCAGCGTACATTCTGAAACATATTGAAACCTGCCAAAATCGGGAGAAATAACCAAAAAGTTAATTGGTGAGGGCTATTTTATGCCCTATAAAGGCGGCATGAAAAAACTTGCCGCTCTTCTTTTCTCTGCCCTTTTGCTGCTTGCCGGACCTCTGGCTGCCGCCGAGCTCAGCTCGCAGGATGTTTATGACCTTCAGCGCGTGGAGGCCTATATGAACGCGATGCCGCCGGTGCGTGCCGATTTTATTCAGCAGACATCGGACGGTCAGGTTTATAATGGCCAGTTCTGGCTGCAACGCCCCGGCCGTTTGCGTTTTGAATATGACAATCCGGTGAATAATTTCGTGGTAGCCGACGGCGCATTTATTCATTTCTGGGATGCGAAAATGAAACAGCAAACTTCCGCGCCGATCGGCGAGACGCTGGCTGATTTTATTTTGCAAAAAAATATTCGATTTGACCAGAATGTTCAGGTCACAGGTATTACGCGCCAGGCTGGGATTTTAATGATTTCCGTGGTACAGGCGTCAGACCCCGGTGCTGGCACCTTGACGTTAATCTTTGAAGACATGCCCCTGCAGCTCAAGCAATGGTCCACAGCAGATGCGACGGGCCGTGTGAGCAATGTTTCACTGGTCAATCCCGCCACAGCAGCCAAATTTGATCCACGGCTCTTTAGTTTTCGGGCGCCGTAAGGCGAGAATAAAAAAGCGGGAATTTCATAACATCCCCGCTTTTTCTTTACGCTACCGCTTCATTACATAAGCGTTGTTTAGCAGCCGCAAGAGCCATCCTTCATTTTAGATTTATCTGTTGGACGCGCCTGATCACGCTTTGCTGCATCATCCTTGCGTGGCTGCTGCGCTGCTGGTTTGCCTGCTGGCATTTTCTTTGTTTGCAGCTTTGTTTGTGTGGGCATCGGAATTCTCCATTTTGGGGGTTCGGGGGAAGGCGCGGCCACAGGCCTCATCTGCACAAGGGCGATGCAGCCACGCCCATCTCCAAACCTTTTGCTGTTTGGAAAGTTCCTATTAATAATCTTTTATAAAAAAGCAGCACCAAGGGTGCTGCTTTTCTTTTGCGCTACCACTTTGCTACATGAGCGCATTTCTTGCGCTACGCTTCGCCACATGAGCGCGTTGCTTTCCCACGAAATACACCAGATTTAACGCTGATCTTTTTTATCTGCGTCTTTTTTCCACTGCTCCTGCTCTGGACGCTGGGGCTGCTGGCCTGGGCGTTGTGCTGGATTTTGTGGTTGCTGCGGCTGATCTTTGCGGGGTTGGTTTTGTTTTTGATTGGCCATTTTTGGTCTCCGTTCCTTAGTTCAGGGGAAGTTGCACCCGCAGCCAAAATCCGATCATGGAGATAAAAAATTGGCCGCAGATACATTTTACCAACGTCTTATTCACCAGCTTGTTCCAAATATAAAAATTAAATTTATAGAAAAGCAGCGTGAAATTTTTCACGCTGCTCCTCAAACATCAGAATTAATGTGAGTTAATCTTATGCGATTTTCTTGCTAGGATCAGCAGGTGCAGATTATTCACCTGATTTGTCTGCATTCGCAGGCTTATTCAAATCATTTGGCTTTTGATTTGGGTTAGCTGGCGGAGTTGCGGGTTTTT
>DPZW01000004.1 GCA_003536545.1 Rhodospirillaceae bacterium | reverse complement strand
AAATTGGTTTCGCACCCAGGCTGCTGAAATTTTTCAACAGCGCGCGGATTTTTATGCTGCACAAATGGGTGTTCGCTACCAATCGATTAAAATTACAGACCCCAAATCACGCTGGGGCAGCTGTGACAGATTTGGCAATCTCGCACTCAGCTGGCGCACAATAATGACGCCCATGGAACTGGTTGATTACCTGATTGTGCATGAACTCGCACATATTATACGCTTTGATCACTCGCCTGCTTATTGGCGCGTGGTTGAAAGAATTATTCCGGATTATAAGGCACGGCGCAAATCCCTGAACACCGCCGAAGTTTCTCTAAATCCGGCTCATCCGCATCAGGATGATTAGCAAGAGCAAAACATAATTAAATTTCTCTAGCCTGCCAAAGCTAGCCATTCGGCTTCATGCGCCTCCAGCAATTTCAATAATTCCGTATATGACTTCTGCACTGCGATGGCATGGTCTTGATTGGCGTAAAAATCGCCATGCGCCATTTCAGTTTCCATATTATCTTTGTCATGCGTCAGGCGTTTGATTTCTTTTTCCAATTCTTCAATGCGACGGCGGGAAACGGCTTTTGATTTCTCCGGCACAGCCGCTGGCTTTTCTTTATTCTTGGCTTTTGATCTCTTTTCCTGCTTACGCGCATCACGCTGTGATTGAATGGTGAATTTTCTATAATCTTCCAAATCACCGTGAAAATCCTGGCATTTGCCGTCTTTGACAAGCCACAGGCGATCCGCCACCCGCTCCACCATGGTAGGGTCATGACTCACAATCACAATTGCACCTTCATAGGCGTTAAGTGCCTGCACCAATGCTTCGCGTGCGTCGATATCCAAATGGTTGGTTGGCTCATCCAGCAACAATAAATGCGGTGCATCAAAACTCATAAAGGCAAAAAGCAGACGTGCCTTCTCACCACCAGACAGCGCGCCAATTTTATTATCGGCCAATTCCTTACCGAAACCAAAAGCTCCCAGTTTTGCACGCCCCTGTGTTTCACTGGCATCCAGGTTCGCCTTGCGCATGATGCGCATCATTTCAATATAGGGCGTAGAATCTACGTCTAGCTCTTCAGTTTGATGCTGTGAGAAATAGCCAATCCGCAGTTTGCTGGATCGCGTCACTTCACCCTTCATCACGCCCAATCTGCCCGCAATGAGTTTCATTAGGGTGGATTTACCATTGCCGTTTGCGCCCAATAGGGCAATACGGTCATCCAAATCAATGTTTTCATGCACTCTGCGCAAAATCGGTTGGCCTTCGGTATAGCCAATATCCGCATGATCAATTGAAATCATTGGCGATGCAATCTTATCTGGATTAGGAAAAACAAAGCGAACTGCACGATCCGCAATCACCGCATCAACCAGATCCATTTTCTCAAGGGCCTTTACGCGTGACTGTGCCTGGGTCGCCTTACTTGCCTTAGCTTTAAATTTATCAATAAACTTCTGCATATGCGCGCGGGCCGCCTGCTGTTTTTCGTGCATTTTCTGTTGCAAACCCATGCGCATCGCGCGTTCACGCTCAAAGGTATCGTAATTGCCTGTATATAATGTCAGCTGCGTTTTATCGACATGCACAACATGCGTCACGCATTTATTCAGCAATTCTCGGTCATGTGAAATTACCATTAAGGTATGCGGATAGGATGCCAGATAAGCCTCCAGCCACATAATCGCTTCCAGATCCAAATGGTTTGTGGGCTCATCCAGCAATAGAAATTCTGGCTCCACAAATAACGCAGCGGCCAAAGCCACCCGCATCCGCCAACCGCCGGAAAAAGATGAAAACGGCTCCTGCAATTGATCTTCGCGAAAACCCAAACCGGTGAGCAGCGTTGATGCCTTCGCTGGAGCGGCATAGGCACCCAGTTCAGATAAACGCTCATAAATATCACCAAGCTTGTTGGGATCTGCCTCAGTTTCGCTGCGCCGCCACAGTTCCGCCATTTCTTCATGCGCGGATAAAACCATATCCAGCAGCGGTGTGTCTACTTCGGGTATATCCTGGCGCACCCATCCCATACGTTGATTAGCGGACATATTAATACTGCCGCCATCGGGGAGAAGTTCACCCGCAATCAGCTTAAACAGTGTAGATTTTCCTGCACCGTTTAACCCAACCACGCCGACCTTCCAGCCATCAGTAATATTGATGCTGGCGTTATCAATAATTGTTCGGCCGCCGATTTTGTAAGAGAGATTGGCAATGCTTAACATACGCGCATATGACATAAGAATCCTGGAAAAGGAAAGCATTATCCAAATAATGCAAGGGTATGCGAATTTTTATAATCATGCATCGGCATGTGGGATTGCGATATTTCAAACCTGTTCACAAATCGAAAAAATGCATGCTAAATAAATACACCCCATAATTGAAAATATATTTGGTTTTGTATGCCATACAGCCGTAGTTTTTGATCAAGTTAATCATATTTTCTTATTATTTATCATCTAGTTACTGGCCTATTCAAATCACCCTTATTACGTGTATCTTTAACAATCATGTAACCAACGATTGTTAGACTGTTTGAACGTGCATTTTAAATCGGAATCATAGGTGAACATCATGGTTGAAAAGCTGGCCTTATCAGAAAATTTTACAGACCCTACGCAGCAATTTGATTTATCATTTGTACCAGCTGTGCAGGTTAGCAAACTAGATGCTGATCAATATATGGCAGAAGATCTGGAAGGCAGCCATGAAACTGTCTTTGGTTCCGGCAATATGAACTTTCTAGCGATGCAGGCGGCGCAGACAAATGAGACCTTGGAGAATGTATCAGCACATAAGCAAAATAATTTACCCGATCTATCTACTGGAATTGGCAATCCAACAGAGCAGGTATTTCCAATCACAAGCAATGGTAATGCTGAAAATAATTTTTCCGGCTATTATTCACGTGCAACTGAGCCGTCCACGGGCAGTGGCGGCAATGCCCTCTTGTTAAATGGTAACGGACAAAACCAAAGCTCTGCACCCCAGGTAACGCGTAGCAGTCCAGACATCGGCAATACCAATGGGCTGACAGGCACAAATAATGGAAATAGTGGCATTGGAATGCAGGGGACGAATGGTCAATCCGCACCCCCTGCGCAAAACGGCATGGATGGCATCAACGGTAATCCCGGCACCGGCACAACGATTGTGAATCACAATACATTTATTGATTTGGGTGATGTTACAAATCTGATTGATAGCACGACTACAAATTTATTTGATACTATCAACAACACAACTGATAATTTAACCGAAATTATTAATAACATCACGGATGTAAATCTTCTGCAGGAAGCAACCCATATTGTAAATAATCTTTTGGGTGACACCGATACAAACGACCATGATATAGGTCTGGGACTAGGAATTGCAAATAATTTACTGAACACTGATGCGCTGCAAATTGATATTCATCAATTATTGAATCCGGTTGAAGATATTATCGGTGATTTTGATATTGGCCTGAACAGTGTTCTGGATTTATTCGGCAATAATGAAACTGATAATGCTGCCGGAGACACAGATTTAACTGCGCTGCTACAAGGTGATTTACTGGACAACAATCTGTTAAATACGAATTTGGGCGTCGCGCTGGATGCGGTTGAAAATCTGACTGGGGATATTGATCTGGATTTAACGGCGGCACTTAATTTATTGGGGCCACTGGCAGCGCCATTGATTGACAATTATATGGGCGGCGAAGACAGCCCTCTCACCGCTATCAATGAAGTTTTAACGGATGCAACATCACCTCTCCTGGGCCCACTCCTGGGAGATACCAATTTTGACCTTGATGGAAATATCAACCTTTTAAGCGGCGGCAGCATTAATAACACCGCTGGTGATACAGATATCAATCTGGGTCTGGCCCCTGATCTGCTGGACCTGAACAATATCGTGTCTGACATTCCACTGGATGCTGTCGAAGTAATTGTGGGCGATATTGACTTGAACCCAACTGCTACTCTCGATGTCGCAAATAACATTCCAGGCGTCGAGAAATGGGACCATGTTTTTGATACAGTATTAGATACAACCCACCAGCTGGATATGCAACTTGATCAGATCACACAGCTGCTGGATACGCACCAGGATAATGGGACATTTAGTTTATTTGACACACTCTGTGATGCCGGATCGCCAGAAATATCAGCCTGGCCAGAAAGCATCATCTCTCCTGCATCAAATTTAATCAATGATACCCATTTAGGCGGTGCACTCCATGCTCTGCCTGATCCCGTTGGCGATATTACCGGCGGCCTATCGGGCGTGATTGATCAGGCGCATGCCAATTCTTCCATTGTCAAATTTGGAGGATTGTTCGGATGATTTCTGCCACGATTCAGAAAGATATCTTAAAGCCAGAAGGCTTTCACTCACAATCCAAAAGTTTATTGCTGGCAAGTCTTGCTATAAATATTCTATCGCTTGCCGTCCCTATTATGACTCTACAGGTCTATGACCGTATCTTGCCAAATGTGGGATCCGGCACCCTCCCCATTCTGCTGGCAGGTGTCTTTATCGCCATTGTTCTGGAGGCTGCCCTGCGTTTGACACGCGCCTACGTCATAGGATGGAACGGCGCAACCTATGAACATCGGATGTCATGCAAGGCAATGAATCATATTTTGCAATCGAATCTCTCACGCGTGGGGCCAGTGGGAATCGGAGAACATATGAGCCGCATGGCAGCCATTGGAAAACTAAAAGATTTCTATAATGGCTATGGTTTGGTCACATTATCAGAGCTTGTTTTTGTTCCGGTTTTCCTAGGCCTGATTGCCTATATTGGCGGCCCTCTGATTATTGTGCCCAGTGTTATTCTGATTTTATTTATGGTTTTATCTTTGTGGCAGGGAAGAAAGTTGCGAAATGTCTTGGACCAGCGGGGCCAGATTGATGATGAACGTTATAATTTTCTGATTGAAAGCCTGGAAGGTATTCACACCATTAAATCTTTTGCGATGGAAAATGCATTTTCACGCCGCTATGAGGCACTTGAAGAAACTTCCACACTTGCAAATTATGCTGTGACAGATGCAACAGCCAGCACATTTAATACGGGTGCGGTTTTTTCGCATTTAATGGTCACCTGTGTTATCGTTATGGGTGCCATTTTTGTATTGCAAGGACATCTGACCACGGGAGGATTGATTGCAACAATTATATTGTCAGGCCGTATCATGCAGCCTATTCAGCGTACGCTGGGGCTCTGGGCAGGTTATCAGGATTTTTCCATTGCCCGCGAAAAGGCAAACGCGCTCTTTGCAACGCCCCTGCACATTCCACCAGAGGCGAATACTGTTAATCCGCCGCGTGAAGGGACACTGCAAATCAATCATTTGTCATTTCGCTTTGCGGATGATCAGCCGTGGATACTTGAGAATATTAATATTGATATAAAAGCCCGCGAATGCATCCTGCTGGATACGGACCAGGCAAGCAGCAAATCTATTCTTTTGAAAGTGTTATCCGGCATTTATCCGCCGACCCAGGGACAAATTCGGGTTGATGGCACGGATATCCAATATTTTGCAGCGGAACAATTGGTCCATCACGTAGGATACATTCAGACAGAGGGGCTAATTTTCCGCGGCTCCATTCGTGACAATCTGACCTGTTTTGGCCAGATTGATGAAAGTCATGTCCGTGAAATTGCTTCGCTGTTAAAAGTAGATCGTGATATTGCAAAATTATCATCTGGATTTGATACCTATCTCAGCGGCAATCACACCGACAGCATTACACCGGGATTAAAACAACGCATTGCCATGGTGCGCGTATTGGCAACGAAACCGCGAATTATTTTATTCGATAATGCAGACAGATCGCTGGATCATCAGGGCTATAATACCATTTATAAACTTCTGGCCCAGCTAAAGGGTAAGGCCACCATGATTTTGATTTCTGATGATCAAAATCTGCGTAATTTAGCTGATCGCTTCTGCAGGCTGCAGGGCAGTAAACTTATCGAAACCAATGATTCAGAAAATGCGCCAAAAGTCCAACCCTATCAGGAGTTACGGATATGAGCGTATCTGAAACAATTTTATCAACAGATATCTCCCAGCTTGAACATCCGGTTGCGGATATGATGGCCATGCTCCGCCAAATTGGACGCAATAATTTTTCCCCACAAAACGTCTGGGAAAACAGTTTATGCGTTCTGGTCATGGCGATGGAGCCACGTTGCAAAACTTATCGTTTCCTTGAAGCTCTGCCGCATGGCGATGCTGCATTTGACGAAGTATCTACGCTCGCTACGCTAGTTAATCTGGGCTATTTTGCGCGTCCAGTAGCCACGCGCCTATCGGAGCTCGATAACCGTCTGTTGCCCGCTTTATTTATTCCTGAGAAAAAACCGCCTGTTGTGGTTTTGGGTCGGGGGCCTGAAGACATGATGCTGGTCTCTCACAAAGAATTAAATGATGCGCAAACAGCCGCAGTGATGGAATCCACAGGAACAGCCTGGATCTTTGAAAGATTTGACGAGAATAAAACCGAAATCTCCAAATTTATGCGCGAAGGATCGGGGCACAGCTGGTTTCGCGCGATGATTGGCCGATTCAAGGCTAATTTTATGCAGATATTGCTGTCTGGACTACTCCTCAATATCATCACGCTCTTTACGCCGATTTTTATCATGCTCGTTTATGATCGCGTGATAGCATCGGGCACAGTTGACACTCTGCCAATGCTCACAGTGGGTGCCATCATGGCTGTGGGCTTTGAATGGGTGTTGCGTCATATTCGTTCGCGCGGATTGTCATGGTTCTCTGCGCGCATGGATAATGTGGTCAGCAATCGTATTTTTGCGCATTTGATAGGCCTCGCACCGCATCTTATTGAACGTGCCTCTGTTTCTGCTCAGATTGCGCGCATTAAAACCTTTGAATCCATTCGTGATTTTTTCAGTGGGTCGGTCTTTCTGTCTTTGGTGGAATTGCCATTTGTTATTTTGTCCGTGCTTGCCATTTATGCCATTGCAGGCCCCCTGGTTTATGTGCCGCTCGCGATGACACTATGCTTTGGCATTTTATTTATATTAATTCATAACCGCGTTAAGGTTTCTATTCGTCTGGCAGCCAAGGCGTCCTCTGCCAAACAACAATTCTCAATTGAAACTTTTGAAAAAATTTCTGGTATTCGCGGTTATGGCCTCACAGAACGATGGCAGCAAAAATTCCGGGATTTATCCGGGAAAGAAGTGCTCTCGCAATTTCACCTGAACTGGCTGGGCATGGTGGCGGAAACACTTGCGAATTCTCTTACCCTCATCTCTGCCGTTGCGACTGTAAGTTTTGGGGTTTATCTCATCTGGGCAGGACAAATGAGTACAGGGGCATTAGTTGCCACCATGATTCTTGTCTGGCGTATTCTCACGCCATTCTACAGCATGTGCACGATGATCCCGCGGCTTGAACAAATTCGAAATTCCATCATCCAGGTTAATAAGCTTATGGATCTCGATACAGAAGCAACGGAGGCCAAAACCGCCGCCCGTCTCCCACGCAGCCGCGGCGATATTGCTTTCATGGACGCAAGTTTGCAGTATGGTGAAAATAGCGATGCCATTTTTTCTGGCCTTAATTTCCGTTGCAAACCTGGTGAGTTTTCAGTGCTCATGGGTGAAAATGGTTCCGGGAAAACCAGTTTGCTGAAAATGATTAAGGGACTTTATCGCGCCACTTCGGGCACGGTGCAGATTGACGGCTTTGATATTCGTCAGCTGGATGCGCCGGACCTGCGCCGCCAGATTGCCTATGTACCACAAAACCCTGATATTTTCCGTGGCAGTGTGATTGAAAATTTACGTCTCAGCAATCCACTTGCAACTGAAATGGATATGGAAATTGCCTTGCAGCTTGCAGATGCATGGGATGAAGTCAGGCAGATGCCCAATGGCCTTAACAGTCTTATCAGCCGCCATGGCACTGAAGCCATATCCATCAACCTTGCCACCCGCCTGTCACTTGCACGCGCGTATCTGCATCAATCGCCCATTCTCTTGATTGATGAAATTCCAAATTCATTGCTGAACGGCAGGGCCGGAAAAAATTTAAAGGATTACATTATGCGCGCCAAAGGTAAGCGCACCATTTTAATGGTGACCTACCGTGAGGATTTTAGCGCATTCGCAGATCAGATTTTACTGCTGCAGCATGGAGAGATACCCCAGATTGCTGTTCCTGCCGGGCAAACAAATAAAACCAGCCATCAACGAGAGGTCGCATAATGTATACGTCATCAGAAAAGCAATCCCGGTATCTCTCACAGGCTATTCAACTGGAAGAGTCCACGAACCCGGTCATCATTCGCATGACAATGATTACGGTCAGTATCGCTATTATGGCATTTATCATCTGGTCTGCCGTCACGCAAATCAATGAGGTTGCGCGTACACCCGGTGAAGTGGTGCCGCAAGGCCACCAGCAGGTTGTCCAGCATCTGGAGGGTGGCATTGTGCATAAAATTTTTGTCCGTGAAGGCCAAATGGTCGGCAAAGGTCAGGATTTACTGGAACTGCAGGAAGCAGGCACGACCCATGATCTGGAGCGTGCGCGCATCAAGCAAGTAAGCCTTGCCATGCAGGAAGAGCGGCTGCGTGCTTTTGGCGAAGGCCGCCAGCCAGATTTTTCAACATATGAATCCCGTTATCCTGAACTGGTAAAAGATCAATTACAATTCTTTAACACCATGATGAATGCGCGCGGTGAAGAACAAAAAATTATATCTGAGCAAATTAACCAGAAGCAGCAAATGATTGCTGCCCTGCGATCTGATCTACAAACAGCCCAGGCGAATTACAATATCGCCAATGATCTTTATAGCCGCCGAAAAAACCTGAATAGTCAGGGATATGCCTCTGATATGCAGTTACTGGAAACGCAGCAACGTGTGAATGTGGTGCGTGGCGAAGTATCTCAGATACAAAGCCGAATGGCAGCAGCACAAACTGAAATTCGTGAATTCCAAAACCGGCTACACTCCCTTAATGCCGGCCAACGGGATCAAGCGAATGAAAAGCTGGATGCAGTCATTGCAGAGGCTGCACAAAATGCCGAATTAATTGATAAATTGCAGAATCGTGTCACACGCCTGACTATGAAATCACCGGTCAACGGCTTGATAAAGGGTTTTACGGTTAATACCGTAGGCGCGGTGGTTCAACCAGGCCAAACCCTCATGGAAATTGTGCCGATGAGCGAGCGTCTGGTGGTCCAGGTAAAAATTCCGCCACAGCACATCGGGCATATCAAATCCGGACAGGACGTACAGGTTAAGTTCAGCAGTTTTGATTTTTCACGCTATGGCTATATCAAAGGCAAGCTGGATCAAATTTCTGCCACAACTTTTAGCGGCGAAAATGGCGAACGGTATTATCAGGGACAAATTCTGCTGGAACAGAATTATGTGGGACAAAATCCCAATAATAAAATTGTACCGGGCATGACCGTGATGGCGGATGTCATCACGGGCGAAAAAACCATTCTCGATTACCTGCTCAAACCCATCCATGTTGCCCTTAAAACCTCATTTACCGAGCGATAGGATCCGTCATGCCACGACATGCTGAAAACGTCATTCCCTTTGCCCGCAAGCAAAATCGTCCGCTTACAGTATTGGCTGTAGATGATGACAGGCTGGAGCGTGCCCTGCTTGAGGCCTATGTCAGCGATTTGGGGCACGTCACGATTCAAGCAGAAAATGGTGCCGAAGCCTTACGCATTCTGCAGGAAGGCAACGAACCTGTTGATGTCATTTTGATGGATCGTATGATGCCTGTCCTGGATGGCCTCAGCGCAGTGCGGAACATCAAGGATGATCCTGTCTTGCGTAAAATTCCAATTGTGATGGTTACGGCTGTTTCTAATACCAAGGCTATTCAGGAAGGACTGGAAGCCGGCGTATTTTATTACCTCACCAAACCCATCGAAGCCGGCATGCTGCGCTCTGTTCTTATCGCCGCTACACGAGAAGCACAACAGAATCGTACGCTCAGTGACGAATTACGCAAACATCGTCTCAGCTTTAATATGATACATACCTGTAAATTTCATTTCAGAACGATTGCCGAAGCTGAATGCCTGGCCGGCTTTATGGCCCACTGCTTTCCAGACCCGGAACGCGTATTGCCGGGCATGGCAGAGCTTTTGATCAATGCGGTTGAGCATGGCAACCTGGAAATTGGTTATCAGTTTAAAACAGAATTGCTGGAACATAATAACTGGAATAATGAGATTCTTCTGCGGCAGGAGTCCCCCAAATATCAGGACAAGGTGGTTGAAGCCGTTGTCACGCAAAAAGAAGATGGCATCTATCTGATTATCACGGACGAAGGCCAGGGTTTTGACTGGCAACGTTATATGACCATTGATCCCTCTCGTGCGGGTGATACCCACGGCCGCGGCATTGCACAGGCCAAAGCCATCAGCTTCGACAAATTAACATATAACGAAAAAGGCAATCAGGTGATTGCTTTTGTCAGCAAGAAAAAAAGTCTGGAATGGTGATGATATGAATATGCGTTATTACAGCTTTGCCCTGCTACTCACCGCTTTGCTGGCGGTGACAGGCATGTTCACATTCTCATATTATGAAATGCAGACGCTGACTGTAGCAAAACAACAATGGGATCATTATAATCAGGATTATGAAGACCGCGCAAAGATATACATGGATCTGCGGGATTCTATGGGATTTGCAGGCTTTATTCATCACTACAAGGACTTTGTATTATACGGGCGCGGCAGCGATTTGGGGAATGCATTTCAGGCAATCAAACAGATCAAAGTCGCACTGAACGCGTACAAATCCGTCGATCTTGCACATAGCCACAATGTGCTATCGGCTGATGAGAAAAATGCAATCATGGCATTGGAAGAAAGTTTTATGGTCTATGAAAATGCCATGATCGCCTTTGCAGCCAATCCCAGCGAAACAGCACGGTTGGCCCTGCCAAATATTGATAACACCACTGGTGGCAGCGCGCTCGATGCCATTGGCCGTATTCTGGAACGCGACCGCAGCATTGCCCATCAACAGCTGACAGATGCCATCCAGTCTATTTCAAAAGGCATCTCACTTTGGTTACCACTGGCTATCACGGCTTTATTGCTGATCGCCAGTGGTATTATCTGGTATACAAATTTACGATTTTCACGTGATACACGCAAATTGGCCAAGACGGTTGACCATTTACGGTATGATTCACGCGTGGTTATTCCTTATCAGGATAAAAAAGACGAAATCGGTGCCATTGCGCGCGCCATTGCAGAATTTCACCATGCCATGCTGCGCACAGACCAGATTAAATCAGAATTTCTGGCCACTATCAGCCATGAATTACGATCGCCCATGAATGGTATTCTGGGAATGTCTGAACTACTACTGAAAACCAAACTTAATAGTGAGCAACAGAATTTTACACGGACCATTATGAATTCCGGTAATTCTTTACTGAATATCATTAATGATATTCTGGATTTCTCAAAAATTGAGGCACAGAAAATTGAACTGGATTTCATCCCTACCAATATGCGGGAATTGATTGATGAAATTTGCATGCTGCACTCATCGCATGCCAAGGAAAAATCTCTGGAACTTGCAGTGCGCTATATGCCCGGCACGGAAGAATATGTTTTTGCTGACCCCCTGCGCATCCGCCAGGTTATGGGCAATCTGATCAGCAATGCCATTAAATTCACAGAAACAGGCTATGTTTCCCTGACCATTCAGGAAATAAAATCTGCCAACCCTGATCCTGAAAAAGTAATGCTGGAATTTGTGATTGAAGACACCGGCATTGGCATCCCGGAAAACATGCATCATAAAATATTTGAAAAATTCTTTCAGGCGGATGCATCGACAACCCGTATTTTTGGCGGCACAGGTCTGGGGTTGCCCATATGCAAACAACTGGTTGAAATGATGGGCGGCCGCATCAAGGTTGACAGCACGCCAGGCAAAGGATCACGCTTTGCTGTCAGCATTCCCTTCCGCCGCGATCCAGAAAACGAATTGTCACCTCTGAAACCTGCTGTTTTAAAAAATGTAAAAGCATTGGTCGTAGATGATCTTTCCGTCGTCGGTGATCTGGTAGCAGAGCTTTTGACCATCGCCGGGATGAAATGCCATGTCACCACCAGCGGCAAAGACGCGCTGGAAGCTTTGTATAAGGCCAGGCAGAATGGCGAACCCTATCAGGTGGTGATGATTGATTATCTGATGCTTGGCATGAATGGTGAAATGTTGGCCCGCAAAATCAAGGAAGAGCCAAGCCTATCAAACACCTGCCTGATCATGATGACAGCCGCAGGCTATAACAATACAGAATATCATCTGATGTCGAACGGATTTTCTGCTTTCATTTCCAAACCAGTACGAAATCTGGAGCTTATCGAAACACTGGCTAAAGTATGGGAAAAATACAGCAGTGGACAAACGGACGGTGTCATTCACGTAGATACCCCTGAAAGCCGTGCGATGAATAGATCTTCTGTCGGATTGAAATTGGCTGATACACATATTTTGCTGGCGGAGGATAATCGTATCAATCAGCTATATGTGAAAGAAGTTCTGGAAGATATGGGCTGTATTGTCACCACAGCGGATAATGGCGAAGAAGCCTTGCAGGCAGCACAAAAACAGGCTTATTCCCTAATCATTATGGATTGCCAGATGCCTGTCATGGACGGGTATGAAGCCGCGCGCCGCATTACCAGTCTTAAAAACACCGGCATTTTGCCGACCAGCCTTCCTATTATTGCCCTCACCGCCAATGCCATGGCTACAGATCGTCAGAAGTGTCTGGATGCCGGCATGAATGATTATCTGTCAAAACCCGTGCGTTACCGCACATTGCAGGAAGCCGTTTATTTTTGGGTTACCGGCAAAAAACCTGCACAAACAGAACCGCAGACAAAGGAGTTACCTGCAGCACCTCTCACACAGGAATCTTCGCCTGTCAAAACTGCATTGCCCCCTATCACGGCCAGAACATCTGGATCAGATCGCTTGATTGATATGCAGGCGGCAGAAGAATCCCGCAAAGTATTCAAAAACAAATATGATACTATGCTGCGTTATTACATTGAGGATACGGAAAAATATATTCAGGAAATTACCAGCGCATTGGCTAATCAGGATATCGCCGCCGCCGTGCGCCCAGCCCATACCATCAAATCCACGAGCGCGCGCATGGGGGCAGCCAGACTTGCTTTAATTGCCAAGGATATGGAAGCGCAAGCCATCGCCATCACGGAAGGAAATAGCAATGGCAATATTGACAATCAGCTGAGAGAAATGCGTGAAGTTTTTACAATGACGCGTCAGCAGTTTGACGGCATGATGACTAAAACCGCCTAAGATTATTGGATTTCGATTGTTCCCGTTGCATTTTCCACGACAGCGGGTTGGCTTGATACAGAGGGTGCCACGCTTTGCGGTTGTGTTGCCATGGTTTGCACCTGCGGGTTCTGCTGCCACGCCTCGCCCAGCGCGCGATAAAGCAACACCATATTTTCCGCTACCGCCGCAGCTGATTGCACATAGGCATTTTCTGCATCCAGTTTATTCCGTTCAGATACCAACAGGTCCAGTTGCGTCGTCGCACCTGCTTCATATTGTGCGCGGGCGATAATCGCTGCCTGTGCCTGTGATTTCATCACCTCTTCCAGAATATCCTTGCGCTGTAATTCCGTAAGATAAGCGGTAAGAGAATTTTCCACATTCTCCAACGCGAGCAAAACTGTTTGCTGGAATGTATGGTAGGCCTGCATATGACGCGCATCGGCTGCATCGACCTGAGCTTCAATTGCACCAAAATTTAAAAGCGGCAGCAAACCATTCAGCGTTGCACCCCAGGGCAAAAAATTTCCGCTTTGCGACGAATGGCCCACTGCCCAAAAGGCATCAAGGCTTACGCGTGGAAAATATCCGGCGAAAGCGGCATTCCGTAGCGCAAGAGTCTGTGCCAACCGCCGCTCTGCGGCCTGAATATCGGGCCTGCGGCTAATCACATTCAATGGTGTTGAAACCACCGTAACTGTGGGCAGAACCGGAATCGGTGCGAGAGGTGCAAGCTGCGTCAGCAGTTCTACTGGTTGCAATGTGGTGAGAACGCTCAGGCGATTAATCGCGGCGTGTGCCGATCGCTCAATCTGCGGCAATTGCGCCGCTGTGGTATTTACCTGCGCCTGCCCGCGCGTCACTTCAAAATCACTGATCGCGCCTGCCTGCCGCTGCGCCAATGTAGCCTTCAGAGTTTCCTGCTGCAGACCCAGGTTTTGCAGTACCAAATTTTTCTGATGTTGCGCCGTGCGATATTGAATGTAAGCGCGCGCGACTTCGGCAGAAAGATCCAGATAAACTTGCTGTTGCAGCGCGGCGGTTGCTTCCACATTAGCGCTGGCCGCACGGCGGCGTTGGCGATTGCCACCGAACAAATCCAAATCCCATGTGCCATTGATGCCTGCCTGCGCCACGTCTTCTGTTTCATCATCCAGCGGCGCGGCCAATGCGCGGTGCGCCGCACTCGCTGTGCCATTCACTTCGGGCAGCAGCGCGGAATAACTGGCGTCCGCATTCGCCTGCGCCTCCAGCAAACGCGCGGCGGCAGATTTCAAATCGTGATTGCCATACATGGCCCAGGCGAGCAGCCAGTTCAACTGCGGGTCCTGCAACGATTGCCACCAGTTGCCTGCCACCGCATCCGGCACAACGCGGAGCACCTGATTACCCTCGGCCAGCTGCCAGCTGCGACCGTTTTTCTCAATGTCTGCCAGATTGGGCCGTTGGTATTTTTTCCCAACATTACAACTGGTTACGGATAGCAACAGCACTGCCGTTACTACCGGATAAAGAGAGTTCCCACGAAAAGAATCAACCATGATGGGAAAAGAATACTAGTTTTCCACATCAGAACAAGATGAGTACAAATGTATGTTAGGCGTTTATGCCGCGCGGTAAATTTTATTCTGACGCAACAGATATTTGCTCAGCTCTGCCGTATCACTGGTGAGTGCAGGTTGATCCACCGTCCAATTCGCAGGTGTCAATTCACCGGTTTTTTCATGATGCTGATGCGCATCAATCAGGCGTAAAATTTCATCGGTATTTCTGCCCATATGAAAATCCTGCATCAATTGCGCGCGCACCACGCCCAATTTATCAATCAAAAACGTCGCACGCAGCGATAGGCTCTGATTAATCAAAACACCAAAGGATTCAGCAATCCGGCGCGATGGATCCGACAGCAACGGAAACGGCAAAGAGCCGATGCCGCCCTGTTCAATCGGCAATTGTGTCCAGCGTTGCAGCGCAACATGCTGGTCGCAACTGATCGCAAATACAGGCACCTTGCGCTTTTTAAATTCCTCATGCTGATGTGCCAAGGCCTGCAACTCCGTCGGGCAAATAAATGAAAAAGCCATGCTATAGAAAAATAAAACACTCATCCCGCCCTGGGCATTATCCCAAAAGGTAAAATCATTTTTCACACTCCCATCCGGCAAAATCGCCAGCGTGGTAAAATTAGGTGCGTTTTTTCCGATAAATACTGTCATGGCTTTGGCTGTTGTCCCTTCTTATGATCTTTAGCGCGTTGCAATGCATCCTGCGCAATATGTGCATTATCCACATATCGTATTTGTTTAAGGTTTGCGGGAGGAGATCCTGACTTAATAACTTGGCCAGCAATCCCGCCACCTTCTTTTTTAACTGCATAACCGGCCCACATACCCGTCAAGGTCGGCAATTTCTCATCAGCCTTTGGAGAATGACCAAAAAAGCAGACCAGCATATGGTCTACTGCAAGCAAGCAGGTTGTTTCATCAGGTTTACTGATAACAACACCCTTTTCAAGCCGGGTTCCATAACTGAATAATATCTCACCCGATCCCATGGGCGCAGCATTCATGGCTTTAACGGCCCCCATTGTCCCTTTAATGCTGCCTTGTGCAGCAGATCGGTATTTAATGAGAGACTGTGCCATTACCTTACTTTTTAATTGTGCAATCTCTTCCGGTGTTTTTCTGGATTCATCTAATTTTTTTAAACCGCCCGATGACGTTCTCAGGTATTCAATTTCTAAATGCTCTGCACCCACTCTATCTTTTGTACCAACTTTTGCATTGCCTTTTAAAAATTCTGGTGAGATTAATCCTTCGTATGAAACTGAAAGATCCACGACGAATACCGCCAAAAGAACCGGAGCAGCCTCGGCGTCGGCAGCCCCCTTCTTAAAAGGGCTATGTTCAGCAGATTGCCCCCCCAATGCAATGGCGGCATATTGATCAATATCTTCCTGGCGCGCAACAGCGGCAGTTGCCATAAGTGGTTCATTTCCTGCCTCATCATCGGCCGGCACAAGACTGATTAACTCTGCGTTCTTTCCCTCTTTTGGATCCATTTCTACATCGGGCCAGGCATCACGCGTTGGCTCTAAAAAATAGACACCTTTATTCCTAATACAAATCGTAGCTGTCGCAGGCGGCGGTTCCCGATAGACAATGATATAGCTGGGGCCGAATGATCCTATTAATAAATCAGGTTGAGTGCCATCTGGCTGCGTTGAAAATGCTGCCAAGGGTTTCCCTTGAAATAAACCTTGTCCCAATAATTTAATCGGTGCGCCGTCAAAGAAAACGATGAATTCCGGCCCTGCAGCAGAGCGAGCATCTGAATCCGGTTGCCTGAAACTTTTGCCGTCTGTAACTTCTTTCTGTCCTTGTAATTCTACTTCTCTTTGTGCTTCAAATAGCGGCTCAATAACCGGGCAGCTATTGGCGTCTGTGAATGCCTTTGAGATGGAGTTTCCGCTGGAGCACGCATTTGTCCACGGCTTTTTATCTTCTGGAATTATTGCCCCAGCAATTGGGGTATCCTGCGGTTCTTCTGACATTATTATCTCCTTTTAATATGTTAAAATTATTTTGGCATAAGTCCTTTAGCTGCCTCTGCAGCAGCTTTGCGTGCTTTTGCATTAGCTTCCGCCACCGATGAATTAGCGGAATCCGCGCCTTGCTTCAATGCTTTTGCATCACCGCCACCAGCAGCTCCGCGCTCAGCTTCCGCTTTTTTCTGCGCTTTAATTAGCGGCCCCACAACTGGACATTCTTCGGGATCTCCCGACATCGGATGAAGATCATGATATCTTTTTCCGGCTGCAACAGCATCGGGTGGGATTTGATTAAGTATATTATCTGCAATGGTATATTTGTTAGCCTGCAATTGCTTGGCAAGATCAGACATTCCTTGCAGCCCAGCATTTGGATCTCCAGCGTTATTTTTCCGTGCCTCTGCCTCTGCTTCTTTTGCACCCACGCTTGCAAAAGCATCTTTAATACCGCATTGCGCATGACAATTTCCACAATCTTTTTTACATACTTCCTGCTCAGGTGAAGGGTTAGAGGGGCCGTCAGGAATCTTAAATTCGTCTACAATAGGGGCTTTTATTTCAGGTGCATTGAATAATTCTGGCTTCACTTCAAAACGTTCTGTGCTTTGCGGCACAACCCCTTGCCCCATCATCACCGTTGCATTGGCAATAGATGCGGCTGCGGCCATTGCAGAAACCTGCATATCCTGCTGCACGAATGCCGTTGCCTGATACTCCTGCACAGTGGCCATAGGCACCGTATGCATGGTCGTCGCTGCATTATTATTTTGCACAACGCCCACCACATTATTCTGCGCTGCGGCGGCAGCCATGGCTTGTTCCTGTTGCAGGCGTTTTTTCAGGTCGTCGTTTTCTTTGCTGACACTGTCCAGGGATTGCACAACGGCCAATTGCTGAATTTTAATTTGGGCAGGATTTTTCACTTCGCTACTCTGGATTAATTTTTCCAGCAATAATAACTGTTCCCGCTTCAGCTGTTCATAATACATCGCCTGTGCCTGTTCACGCACGGCGGGGGGCGCATTGGGATCATTGGCAATGCGAAACAGGCTGCTGCTGCCCATGGTCTGGGTGAGCGCAACTTCGTATCTTGCAGCCACCGGTTTTTGTCCCGCCGAGCCCATCGGCCCCTGCGCGATTTGTCCCGCAGGCAAATGTGCCGCAGAATCCGTGCCCTGAATTTTCAGAATGCTTTGCAGTTGTTTGGCGGCCCGTGATTGTGGCGCATGCGGCTGGGGCTGATTGCTATTCGCTGCCGCACTGCTCTGCAGCATCGCCACCATTTGCCGCTGTATTTGGGGATTGGATAAATCTGCTTTCACCAGTGTTTCAATCTGGCCTGCAGACAGCGGCAAGCCCGATGTGGCAGGCGCAGATTTCAAAATAGTCTGGAATTGGCGAATGGCGGCAACGGTTGCCGCAGAAGCTTTGAATTCTGGCGCAGGCGCAGCTTTGAATTTAGATGCTGCAAAACTGCTGAAGCTGCGGATAGATGGCTGTTCTACGCCGCGCAGGGTTGTACGTAGCTCCGTTACCGCGGGCGGCAGTTTTGTTTCCGGCGGCATGGCGGCCACAAGCCGATCCATTTTTTGAATCGCGCGGCGCACCTCTGCCGGATTAGCAGAGGATAATTGATGGGTGATTTCCTGGAACTGTTTGCGATCCGCCGGCGTCATCGGCGTTTCTGCCATCGCCTTCAGAGCGGGTGCGAGTTTCATCCCAATTTCAGATTTCATTTGCGGCGAAATTTCCGCCTTCGCCAGAACGGACAAATCTGCAGATTTCAAACCTTCGCGGATTTCGGCAATTGCAGGCGGCAATTGCTTGAGGGCTTCGGGTGGCAATGTCTTAACCACCCCTTCCATTTTTGCAATAATATCTTTTAACTGTGCAGGCTCGGCCGTTTCCAATTGCTTGGCAATTTCTTTTAATTCTTTTTGCTGCGCGGCGGTGAGCGGCAATTCTTTAAGCGCATCCAGTGTAAGCTCAATTTTACTGCCAATTTCTGCGCCAGCCTGCACAGCCACATCTAATCTGGTCAAAGCTGACAAATCAGCAGATTTTAAACCTTCATGAATTTCAGCAATCGCCGGCGGCAATTGCTTCACCGCTTCAGGTGGCAGGGCCGTCATTAAATCATTCAACTGCGCAATAATTTCTTTGAATTGCGCGGGGTCTGCACCTTCCAGTTGATCTATAATTTCCTGGAGTTGCTCTTGCTGCGCGGGATCCAGTGGTAATTCCCCGAGCGCATCCAATGTCAGATCCAGCTTCGCACCAATTTCCGCACTCAGATGCGCAGCTTCAAGATGCTCAATCACCTGAATTTGTTCGTCTGCATGCATCTTTACAGATTCCGCAACAAATTGATCAAAGACTGCGGGTTCGGATTCCCATTTCTGGATTACTTCGGCAAATTCTTTGAGCTGCGGCAATTCTACGGTCACCTGGGGCGGCAAATCTGCAATGACTTCGTTCAATTGTTTAACAATTTCACGGATGGCTTCTGGATCTTTCGCGGTGGCCAATTGCTGCGCAATAGCTTCCAGCTTTTCCTTTTGTTCGGGCGGCAGGGGCGCATCCTTCAATGCTTCCAATGGCTCCTGTAATTTCGGCAACAGCGCATCCATCGTGACGGCTTGCGTAATTTCCTGCGCTGCCTCTGCAAATCCTGTAGGTACAACTTTGGAAATCTCGGCGCGCGCCTCTTTCGGCAATTTTGCAATTTGTGCGGCCAGTTTTGCCACATCGCGCGGATTTTCAAAATCAGCCTTGCTTAATGTTTCAACCAAAGGGGCAATTTCTTTATTTTTTGATAATTCTTCACGCAGCTTCGGATCAGCTTTTAATTGCTCTTGCAGTGCGCGCAAAGATTCCTGGGATTTCGGCGCAATTTTAAACGCGCCTTTGGGATCGATCACCTTTAACTCTTCAGCCTTAATGGCTTGCAATTCTGCCTTGGCGTCAGATTTTACATCGAGCTGGCGGCGCAGCGGCTTTATTTGCTGCCCTACTTCTGCAAGTTTTGCCTTCATTGCCTCCGGCACTGCAGGCTGCGCTTCAACAGCACTCAAGGTGCGTTTATCCAATAGTTGTGCCGCGCCTTCGGCGGCATCCGGCGCATCCAATTTTTCAAACAGTGTTTTAATTTGTTCGACGCGCGCTTCAATCACCGCCGTCATCATTAACTGTTCATCCTTGGCAACCACGGGCGCACGATTTTCATTCGCGGGTGTTTTGATATGCAATGTCTCCAATGCACCTTCGGGGGCCAGATCCACCACCACGCGCCGCACTTTTTGTGCAGCCATGACCATTTCAATCGCATCACCCGGGCCAATCATTTCAGGATCATTCATCACGGGATGATTTTCTGCCAGATCGCTCAGGGCCTCAGTCGCCGCCAACGCAACGCCCACCGGTAATTTTGCCAGCACATCCGGTTTGCTGATTTCCTTAATCGTGCGATTTAATTTCTTAACAAAATCTTCTTTCACTTCCGCATCGGCATCTGGATTGCGCGCGATATCCGCCAGCATTTCCAATGTGGCCACGCGGTTTTTAATTTCCTGCTCCTTCATGGATGCCGCTGTTATTTCATCACTGACAGGTGAGGTATAAACCGTATCCGCCGCTTCGCGTTCTACCAGGGCTTCGTTGAGTTTTATTTGCGCAGACATTGGCATGGTATCCGATGTTTCATCTGCGCCCAGGCACAGCAACAGGAACGGACGGCCATCTTCAGGCTGCACTTCCTTCGCCAGTTTTTGTGGGTCTACGCCGCCCGTGCCAGCCGCGCCCAACGTAAGTTCCAGGGATGCCTTGCGCAGCGCGCTGTCGCGGCGGCTATCGCCGTCATATGCGGTTGCCTGATAATAAGTGGCAGATTTTTCTGGTGACAAAGATTCAATCGGCGTGCCATGCGATGACAAACGCAATTGCACCACGCCCGCGCCGGTGCGGCCGGCAAAACCATGCACCTGGTTGGCAAATTCTTTCATCAAAAATGGATAATGATAATGATCATCGCTCGGTAATTGTTCGCGCACCTGCGTCCACAATGATTTCAACATTTCTGTGGGAGAATCCTGCGTACGGATCAACAGCACCAATTCGCGGCCATCCAGGGCATCCAGCAATTGGCGCACATCGCCATGCGTGCGCGGATCCAGGCGATGGTTCCAGATCGCGGCATCATTTTTGCCGGGCACCAGAATGCGGGGATCGGCCGAACGCGGCAGGGATAAATCCTCTATTATATGTAT
>DPZW01000106.1 GCA_003536545.1 Rhodospirillaceae bacterium | reverse complement strand
AGGTACGATCTCGTATTTTGGTAGGACCTGATCCACGAAACCACTGTAATGCAATTCATCTATCGCATTATCCACCATGGATTTCATGCGCATATCACCGATAGGCAGACCCATCACATTCGGAAAAACACGGATGGGCTTACTCGCATCAATATTCATTAATTTACCAGGATTATTTTTGTCATATTGCGCAGCGCGGTAAATTTCCATGAAATTCACATCGGCTTTACCCACAGAAACATTTTCTGCCATCTGTGCTTCGTCGCTCATGTTCGGGATAGAAAAAATTTCTGCATTCGGGAAATCTGTTTTTGCAATAATGGAGTTGAGCGAGCCATCCATCGATGAAATCTTGATAGCCTTATCATTCAATGCAGCCCAACGTTCTTCCCCAGTTTTATCTAAAAAACGCGTATCATCCGCGCGGACATAGGCCCCTACGGCTGTGTAATAAACCGGAATAGAATAACCCATCTCGCGTGCCTCCGCCGCATTGGGCGAGAGGCCTGAACATAACGCATCATAACGGCCAGATTGCATCCCTGCGATGAAATTGCCCCAGCCGACTTCTTCGGTCCATTCTACTTTCAATGACAGGCGGTGGCCCATTTCTTCCACAAGGTCATAGAAAATACCGGACATTTTTCCCGTATTCGGATCTTTGAAAAAATAAGGCTCATAGACAATATAGCCGCAGCGTAGCACGCCGGTTTTCTTTACCTGATCAAAAGTGGTTTCGGCCGCAGTAGTTTGTACTTGTGGCGGAATAATTTTAACAGCAATCACCGCGCCCAGAATGGCAGTGAAGATGGCAAGGAAGATAACGGGAAGATTTTTCATGGCCGTGTCTTAGCTATTTTTGAGATGGCGGTCTAGACTTCTTCCACCGCAACAACGCCGCCCAGTAATGTCATTGCCTGCCGCTGGGCGGGCGGAATGCGGTAGCGACCCGGCAATTGCAGCTCTGTGCGTGTGCCATTGGGCAAAAACAACGTGAGGAAAATCTCACCTTTTCCGGCAGGCAGAGTCGACACCAGATCTTTGAGCGCGGGAATGGATCGATCTGACCCCAGTGTGATCATCACGCCATCAGCAACATCTGCCGCGGCGACTTCAAGCAAATCAACCTGCTGTACCGTCAGGCGGAAGCCATCATCATTGGCCTGCGCATCCACGGCCAGCAGCAGGGTTTTTCCTGCTACCAAAATATCACGATGGCGCAGTAGAATTTCCGCAAAAACCATCACTTCATAGACACCTGAAGAATCTGACATCTGCACAAAAGCAAAACGGTTGCCGGATTTTGCTGTTTTAATCGCAACGCCGACAACAACACCTGCCAACTTCACCCGTGATGTCCGCGCCTGCAGCAAATGATCCGCAAGGCTGGCATAACGCACCACATTCAGGCGTGAAAGCACGCGCGCAAAACTATCCAGGGGGTGCGCCGAAAGATAAAATCCGACTGCCTTGAATTCTTCCTGCAACGCTTCCAGCACGGGCCATGGTTTGATATCGGGCAGTGGCGGCGGTGAGAGCGCAATTTCATCGCCAAACAAATTACCCTGACCCGATAAATGATCAGCGCGCATACTATTGGCGTAGCGCAGTAAAATATCGGCTGCGCCGTGCGAGGCGGCACGATTCTTCTCCAATGCATCAAACGCTCCTGCAGCGGCCAATGCTTCCCATTGTTTTTTATTCATCCCTGCAGCCGCGCCGCGCCGCGCGATATCTGCCAACGAAGTATACATACCTGATGATATTCTATTGGCCACCATGGCTTTCATCGATTCCAGCCCCACGCCCTTGATCGCACCCAACGCATAGCGAATGGCTAGCGTATCATCAGGCAATTTTTCCACGGCAAAAACGGCATCCGAACGGTTCATGTCAGGCGGCAGCAATATGATTTTCAGCCGTTGCAGCTCCTGCCGGAATTTGGAGAGTTTATCCGTATCCCCCAGATCCAGCGTCATCAGGGCCGCCATGAATTCAACTGGGTAATGCGCCTTAAGATACGCAGTTTGCCATGCAATCAGGGCATAAGCCGCTGCGTGTGATTTATTGAAACCATAACCGGCGAATTTATTCACCTGCTGGAAGATCATGCGTGCACGCTCAGGTGAAACATCATTATTTGCCGCACCTTCCACAAATAATCTTTCCTGCGCATCCATTTCGGATTGAATCTTTTTACCCATCGCGCGACGCAGCAAGTCAGCGCCACCCAGCGTATATCCCGCCAGGGTTTGCGCGACCTGCATCACCTGCTCCTGATAAATCATGATGCCATAGGTTTCGCGCAAAATCGGCTCCAGCGTGGGATGCAGATAATCGGGAACTTCTTCGCCGTTTTTCACAGAAATATATTTGGGAATATTATCCATCGGCCCCGGGCGATAAAGCGCAACGAGGGCAATAATATCCTCAAAACGGTTGGGCCGCAGGCGGCGGAGCGTATCGCGCATCCCCGAACTCTCAAGTTGGAAAACGCCCGAAGATTCCCCGCGCGATAACATCGCAAAAGTTTTTTCATCTTCAAAGGGAATATCTTCAAGCTGCAAATCAATCCCGCGCTGCTTCATATAGGCCAGGGTATATTGTAGAACGGTGAGCGTTTTCAGGCCCAGAAAATCGAATTTCACCAGGCCAGAATTTTCCACATCTTTCATATTAAACTGCGTGACCAGTGCATCACTGCGCGGATCTTTATAAAGCGGAATGCGTTCCAGCAGCGGTCTGTCACCAATCACGACGCCCGCGGCATGGGTTGAAGCATGGCGATATAGCCCTTCGAGCTGCAGGGCATAATCCATCAGGCGCGCGATATTATCATCTTCATCACGTGCCTGTTGCATCAGGGGTTCGCTATCAATGGCTTCCTGCAGCGTGACGGGTGCGGCTGGATTATTCGGCACCATTTTGCAAATGCGGTCGACCACCGGATAAGGAATTTGCAAGACACGGCCCACATCGCGCAGCACCGCGCGCGCCTGAAGTTTTCCAAAAGTAATAATATGCGCAACGCGTTCATTGCCATATTTACGGCGGACATATTCAATCACTTCATCCCGGCGTTCCTGGCAGAAATCGATATCGAAATCCGGCATGGAAACACGTTCTGGATTCAAAAACCTCTCAAACAGCAACCCGAATTGTAGCGGGTTTAAATCCGTAATCGTCAAGGCCCATGCAACCACAGAACCTGCACCCGAACCACGGCCGGGGCCCACCGGGATATCATTTTGTTTTGCCCATTGAATAAAATCCGCAACTATGAGGAAATAGCCGGAAAAGCCCATCTGGATAATCACATCCAGTTCAAACTCCAGCCGCGTTTGATATTGCGGATGATCTTCCGGTGGAATATGCATTTGCGCAAGGCGCATGGCCAGACCATCGCGGGCATTCTGCCGCAGCAATTCCGGCTCCGGGGTGTTTTTTTCATCCGTATAGGGCGGCAAAATGGGATCACATTTTTGGGGCGCGTAGGCGCAGCGGCGCGCAATCACCAGGGTATTTTCAATCGCCTCCGGCAGATCCGAAAATAATTTCTCCATGTCTTCGGCAGATTTAAAATAATGATCCGATGTTTCTCGGCGGCGATCCTGCTCCACCACATAACGTCCTGCGGCGATACAAAGCAACGCGTCATGCGCTTCATAGGTTTCTTCACGGGCAAAATAAACATCATTGGTGGCGACGATGGGTAAATTTTCTGCATAAGCAATATCAAGCAGTATATCTTCGAATTGCTGTTCTTCGGCCAAACCGTGCCGTTGAATTTCAATATAAAAGCGTCCGGGGAAAATTTCTGCCAATTTTCTGGTAATTTCTGTGCCCAGGGCCTCTGACTTTTTGGCTGCGCTGACCACAGGCCCCTGCATGCCGCCTGAGAGACAAATTGTGCCTGCTGCATATTCTTTAATTTGCGCAAGGGTCAGCGGTCTGGCCTCGCCTTCTCCGCGTTCAAGGTACGGCAGCGATGCCAAGGCCATCAGATTTTTATAGCCTGTTTCATTTTGTGCAAGCATCACCAATTGATCTGGGCGTTTATTCCGATTTGGATTTTGATTTTTTCCAAAGCCGGTTTCTTCCGGCAAAATATTCACATCCAGCTGCGCCCCAATGATCGGCTGAACGCCCGCCTTACGGGCCTTTTCCGCAAATTCCAACGCACCGAACAGATTATTGGTATCGGTAATCGCCACCGCCGGCATCTGTTGATCCACCGCCAGATCAATCAATGCCTCAGGCGTAATTGCACCTTCCAGCAGGGAATAAGCGGTATGATTATGGAGGTGGATGAACATCAGGGCTTATACAAGCACAAAACCCCGGCAAAACAAATACAAGTTCCTAGTGCAATTGTCCGCCCTGCATCGTCACAATGCGGTCCATCCGCGCGGCCAATGCCTGATTGTGCGTGACAATCAGCATCGCAACGCCCTCTGCGCGGGCAAGCTTAACCAACATCTGGAAGACATTTTCCGCTGTCGCTTCGTCCAGATTCCCGGTCGGCTCATCCGCCAATAATAATTTGGGTGCATTGGCCAGCGCGCGGGCAATCGCAACCCGCTGGGCCTCGCCGCCCGATAATTCTGCCGGGCGATGCATTGCACGTGGCAATAAATCCACTTCGCGCAGCAGATCACGCGCACGTTTACGCGCGGTCGCGGCATCACGGCCTGCGAGAATCTGCGGCAGAATAATATTTTCCTCTGCCGAAAATTCCGGCAACAAGTGATGGAATTGATAAACGAAACCAATGTGATTGCGGCGCAGCCGCGTGCGCTGCGTATCATTCAGTTTTTCGGAATTTTTACCGTCGATAATGACTTCACCCGATGTCGGCGGATCGAGCAAACCGGCTGCATGAAGCAGCGTAGATTTTCCGGAACCTGACGGACCCAACAAAGCCACCATTTCACCGGCGCGCAGATCAAGATTCACGCCGCGCAGCACTTCAAGCGCATTCACGCCCTTGCCGTAAGTGCGGCGCACATCGCGGAGTTGCAAAACGCTACTCATAACGCAATGCCTCCACGGGTGACAGCCGCGCGGCACGCCAAGCAGGATATAACGTGGCGAGAAACGACAAGACTAATGCCATGCCTGTGACGCCAATCACTTCATGCCATTCGATTTTCGCGGGCAGGCGCGTCAGGTAATAAATTTCAGCCGAGAATAATTCCGTACCGGTCAGGCTTTGCAAAAACTGGCGGATGGTTTCGATGTTGAGCGCGAAGCTCACGCCTAAAATCAAACCACTAAATGTACCGACCACGCCGATGGACGCACCCGTTAAAATAAAAACTTTAAGCACATTCGCCTTGCTCGCGCCCATGGTGCGCAGGATCGCGATATCGCGGCCTTTGTCTTTCACCAGCATAATCATGCCAGAAATAATATTGAATGCCGCAACAATAATAATCAGCGTCAGGATCAAAAACATCACGTTGCGTTCTACCTGCAGCGCATTGAAATAGCTGCCGTTTACGCTTTGCCAGTCTTGCACACGGTATTCGCCGCCCAGGCGCATTTTGATTTCCTTGACCAGCGGCGCGGTTTTATTCGGATCTTTCGTTGTGATTTCCAGCGTATTCACGCGCCCTTCCATATTCAGGAATTCCTGCGCGGGCGCGAGCGGCATATAAATAAAGTTGGAATCATATTCATACATCCCAACATCAAAAATCCCGCCGACGATATAACTTTTGCTGCGCGGCATCGTGCCGAACGGCGTGACGTTCCCCGCAGGCGACAAAAGATTCAACCGGTCACCGACCTTGAGCCGTAGATTTTCAGCCATGCGCACGCCAATTAAAATTTTCTCGCTATTCAGCTCTGGCAAAAAACCATCCGTGATTTTAGCGGCAAGCCCGGGCTTTGATCCCATATCTGCTGGGTTCATGCCGCGCAGCATCGCGCCGCGCGCCGCGCCGTTTTGCGAGATCAATACCTGCGCATCGATCAGAGGGAACACGGTGACAACACCATCAACCGTGCGGATTTTATCCGCCTTGTTTTTATAATCTGCGATGGGGCCGGACTGACCGTAAACATTAATATGCCCGCCAAGCCCCAGGATCCGGTCCATGAATTCAGCACGAAAACCATTCATCACAGACATGACAATAATCAGCGTCGCCACCCCCAGCATAATGCCCAGGAAAGAAAACAGCGAAATCACTGACACAAACCCCTCACGCTTGCGCGCGCGCAAATAACGGAAAGCGATTAATCGTTCGGGGCGGGAGAACATCAGGCGGTTATAGCGGCTTCCGGCGCGATAACCAATATCGTTTTATCCATGGCAGTGAAAGCGTGGATAATAAGTAACCAAAAACCGGCACCACTGCCGTCACCCACGGGTGCAGGAAACCATTCACGGACATGAACACACCTGCTGTCAGGTAAGTGATAATTGAGATCACCGCGCGGCGCGTGAGGCTGACCTCCCACGCCTTATCCGCATCAACGCGGGCGTTGCGGGTTTCGATGATGGTGAGGCGTTCTTCCATCATGGGCAGATTTCAGAATAAGTGAATGCAGCTAGTAAGATTATATAAAATATCTGCCCCAAGAGCGCGGAGATATCGCCAAAATCAAGTTTTGTTACAGTGGCAGGATTCTTGATAGCTCTAAACGTATCAGAAAACTCATTCCTTACTTTTCTTAGAATTTCTCGCTCGTCTTGAATTTTATGAAGTATTAAATATGCGATTAACACAACCACCCAGAACGATCCAAGCAAGTAAGCTTGAGCCCAAAATGAATCCATAATCATTATTTCTGTAATTAAAAAAGCACTAATAGCAGAATGCCAAAGAACAAGTTGAAATTGTCTGGTCTTAAAATCTCTAATTTTCTGGGATGTTTCGGATTGTAAAGCCAACAGTTCAGCATGTATTTGGTCAGCCATGATATCCCTCAATAAGACCTTGCAAACACGGCTTCAAACTTCGCCGGACGGCCAGTGATAACGCACAATCCTTCCACATTCTATTCAAGCGGCAGGCAGCGGATGGAAACGCCCAGTGGTTTGAGCTTGGTTTCCGCAGCTTCCTCATCCCCACCCCATGGTGCGCGAACGAAGCCGGGGTTAGCGTCAAAGCCGCCTTCTTTATCCTTACCGAAATGTTTTTCAAATTCTTCCCATGTCGTGACATCAGTACGTGTGCGGGCATCACGCATAGCGGCGGCGCGCGCCAA
>DPZW01000103.1 GCA_003536545.1 Rhodospirillaceae bacterium | reverse complement strand
TCCAGGGATGCCAAGGAAATTGCGATTCAAAAACTCGCGGATGTGGGCCTGAACGCCGATGTGGGGGAATTATTTCCCGTCGAATTATCCGGCGGTATGCAAAAACGTGTTGCCCTCGCGCGCGCGATTGCCACGGAACCTGAAATCATTTTCTTTGATGAGCCCACGACGGGCCTCGACCCCATCATGGCGGATGTGATTAATGATTTAATTGTGGAGTGCGTGAACAAACTGGGCGCAACGGCTGTGACGATTACCCATGATATGGCATCTGTCCGCAAAATTGCGCGGCATGTGGCGATGATTTATCAAGGCAGAATTATCTGGTACGGCCCCGCCAGCCAGATCGATCACAGCGGCAATGAATATGTGGATCAATTCATTCACGGCCGCGCCACTGGCCCTATTGAAATGGCAGTGCGCAAAGACTAATTTGGCGCGTGGCCAAATCAAACAAACAATATGTCTGTCAGTCCTGCGGCGGCATCTCTGCCAAGTGGCAGGGGCAATGTCCGCATTGCAGCGAATGGAATACGATGGTGGAAGAAACGGTGGCCACCAACGCCACTGCACCCGGTGCTGCCCTCAAATCCAAATCCGGCCGCGGGCGGCAATTAGACCTCGCCCCGCTGGACGCCAAAACCCCGCCGCCCCCTCGCCGCCAGACCGGCATTTCGGAATTTGACCGGGTCTGCGGCGGCGGCCTCGTGGCTGGTGGCTGTCTGCTGATCGGCGGCGACCCTGGGATCGGGAAATCCACCCTGCTGCTGCAGGTCACGGCCCAGATGGCGACGACGACGCCCACCCTCTATATCACCGGCGAGGAAAGCCTAGACCAGGTCCGGCTGCGAGCAGAACGGCTTGGCGTGATCGGCGCCCCGCTGACTCTGGCAGCGGAAACGGACCTGACGGCCATGCTGCACACTTTAAAAGCCAATGACTATGGCCTTGTAATCATTGACTCTATTCAGACTGTCCATTGGGATCAGATTGAAAGTACTGCTGGAACAGTATCCCAGGTTCGTGCCTGTGCGGGCGAACTGATCCGCATGGCCAAGCAAAAAGGCTTCACCCTGATGCTCGTTGGCCATGTGACGAAGGAAGGCAATATCGCCGGCCCCCGCGTGCTCGAACATATGGTGGATTGCGTCCTCTATTTCGAAGGCGACCGCAACCACCAGTTCCGCATCCTGCGCACCGTTAAAAACCGTTTCGGCGCGACGGATGAAATCGGTGTCTTCGCCATGACGCAGATGGGCCTACAGGAAGTGCCAAATCCCTCTGCCCTGTTTCTGGGTGAGCGTGACAGGCCCGTCAGTGGCACCGCCGTCTTTGCAGGGATGGAAGGCACGCGGCCATTGCTGGTGGAGATTCAGGCATTGGTTGCGCCCACGGGTTACGGCACACCGCGCCGTGCGGTGGTGGGCTGGGACTCTGCGCGCCTGTCGATGATCCTCGCCGTTTTGGAATCCCGCGCGGGCGTGAATTTTTCCCAGCTGGATGTTTATCTGAATATCGCAGGCGGCCTGCGCATCACGGAACCTGCAGCAGATCTCGCGGTGGCTGCCGCGCTGATTAGTGCCTATACGGGCGATCCATTGCCCCAACAACAAGTGATTGTGGGCGAAGTCGGATTATCAGGTGAAATCCGCCCGGTTAGCCAAATGGATTTGCGCCTTAAGGAATCTGCAAAACTCGGCTTTACTTCTGCCATCACACCGCCATTACGCGATGCACAATTGCCCAATCTTTCCATCGCTATCAAACAATTGCGCGAACTACGCCAATTGGCGCAACCGATGTTGCAACATAAGGCAGCGTGATGCCTGATTTCTCCGCCCTCAATAATCTTGACTGGATTATCCTGTTCATCATGCTCTGGTCCATCGGCTGGGCGGCATGGCACGGATTTTCACGTGAGTTTTTCAGCCTACTGGGTTTAATGGCCGCCTTTATTGTTACCGTACATGGCGGCGGGGCATTGGACGGCGCAATGGATTCCATGCTGCCTGATAACGGTGTTGCGCGCATGGTCAGCCGCCTGATTGTTTTTTTAATGTGTATTATTGTTATCAACATGGTTGCCGGTTTCGGCGCGCGCGCGCTGCGTAAATTACTTTCACGCCCCGTAGATATTTCACTGGGCTTGTTATTTGGATTTATTCGGGCATCACTATTAATCTTGCTGCCGTACCTATTGGTGAATTTACATATCGACCCCAAAGTTTATCCCGATTGGCTGACCCAGGCACAAAGTTATCGCTTCCTGCAGGGCGGCGCAGATATTTTGCGCAACCTGATGCCAGAATCACAAATCAGAGACTCTGAGCGCACCGACCTCAAACCCATGGAAAAAATGGTGGAGGAAGAGAACAAGCTGAACGAGGTTTTAGAGCAAACTGGCAATACCAAGCAAAACCTGGAAAAAACAGAAGCGCAAACCCCGGATGCTGCAGAAAAAGAAGCTGAGAAAAAGGAAGATTCTGCTGGCATTTCCAAGCTGAAAGAATTATTTAAAGTGCTCAAGGAGACACTCCCCCAGTGACCATGCATTCTGCCCAATACGATGATGATAAACTTCACGAAGAATGCGGTATTTTTGGCGTCTTTAACCATCCCGATGCATCTGCCTTAACCGCACTGGGTCTGCATGCCCTGCAACACCGCGGCCAGGAAGCCACCGGCGTGGTGAGCTTTGACGGCAGTGATTTCCACATTCACCGCGCGATTGGCCTGGTCAGTGAAACGCTTAATCAAACGCATGTGATTGAACGGCTGAAAGGCAAATCTGCGATTGGCCATAACCGCTATGCCACCACAGGCGAAGGCGCGCTCCGCAACGTACAGCCGCTTTAT
>DPZW01000054.1:17275-21015 GCA_003536545.1 Rhodospirillaceae bacterium | reverse complement strand
CGCCTTGAATTGAAATTTGAAAATCAAATCCTGGACGATGCCATCGCGCTTTATTTTGCCGCGCCGAATTCTTTTACCGGCGAAGATGTGGTGGAGCTTAACCTGCATGGTGGCCGCGCAGTGGTGCAGGGCGTTTTGGCCGCATTGGGAAAAATGGACGGCCTGCGATTAGCAGAGCCCGGCGAATTCACGCGTCGTGCTTTTGAAAATGAAAAACTGGATCTCACGCAGGCCGAAGCAATCGCAGATCTCATTCACGCAGAAACGTCGCTGCAGCGCGCGCAGGCGCTGGGGCAGCTGGGCGGCGGGTTGTCCGATCTTTATCATGGCTGGGCGGGTCGATTAACAAAACTTCTTGCCCATGCTGAGGCAGAAATAGATTTCCCCGATGAAGATTTGCCGGATGGCATCAATCAAAAACTTACACCCGATATTCAGACAATGATTTCAGAATTACAAAATCATTTGAACGACGGGCGGCGCGGCGAACGTTTGCGCGACGGAATTCAGATCGCCATTATCGGCGCACCGAACGCTGGAAAATCCACGCTGCTTAATGCCCTCGCGCAGCGTGATGTGGCGATTGTCACAGAAATTGCCGGCACCACGCGCGATGTGATTGAGGTGCATCTGGATCTGGGCGGCTATCCCGTTACGCTGCTTGATACCGCAGGTTTGCGCGCGACGGATGATATCGTGGAAGCTGAAGGCATTCGTCGTGCGCATTCGCGTGCCAGGGACGCTGATCTGAAACTATGCCTATTCGATTCCCGCATGGAGCCGGATGCGGCAACCCATGCGCTGGTGGATGAAAACAGCATTGTGGTGCTGACCAAAAACGATCTCGCACAATCGGGGATCAGGGGCATTGATATTTCGGCCACGAATGGCAAAGGCATTGATGATTTATTGGCAGAAATGACGCGCAGGCTGGAAGAAATTTTTTCAACCGTGCGTGATGTGCCGTCACTCACGCGTGCGCGTCACCGCGAGGCATTGGAAGAAACATTATCCGCATTGCAGCGCGCGATCACGGCACAATCAGCAGAATTGATTGCTGAAGATTTGCGTCTTGCCCTGCGCGCCCTGGGCCGCATCACGGGCCGCGTGGATGTAGAGGACTTGTTGGATAAAATCTTCCGCGATTTTTGTATTGGAAAATAAAAAAATCAGGCGTGCACGAGGCCTCTGCCGCCACCGGACTTTCGTAATTGCTCCATTTGTTTATTATAATCAAAAACCGCCCTCAACTGTTTGGGCGTGAGGCCAGAAATTTCTATCAGTGCTTTTGTATTGATAGATTTATAGGCTGCGTCACCCAGCCTTGATTCAATACCATTGAGATAGCCCATAAAGGCACCCGATTCTTTGTGTTCGGCAAGTTGTGCCTGATCAACCACAGTAATAAGGCCACGCACCTCTTCCGGCCAATCTTTACATAATTTTGCAACACCATGGTGATTTTGAGCATGAAGCTCCTTAATTACATCTTTTCGAATCTCGCCCAGTTCGTGCGTGGTGCCATCCTGCTGAGCCACGGTGCCTAACATAAAACAAACCCGTGCGCAGGCGATGATATCACCCTCAGCCACACGATCCTTATGGCGGCTCAGAAATAACGGGCCGCGGTGGGGTGAATTTGTAATTGCTGCATCCAGAAACTGGGTGAGAGCCTGTTTGAGTTCTTTCATAAACAATCCTTTAAAAATGATCCGAGCCCACCCTAGCAATCACGCGGCCCCGAAAGCAAATAATTTTTAGCTTTTAGCTGCCCGTGTCAGTTTCTGCAGCAGCTCATCCAGCTGATCGAGTGAAGAAAAACCAATCGTGACCTGGCCAGAGATATTATCGCGGCTGTTGATTTCAACCTTGAGGCCTAAAAGATTGCCCATTTCTTTTTCTAAAATTAAAATATCCGCATCTTTTTCGATGATATTGCGCTTGCCGGATGATGTGATTTTACGCGGCGCAATACCCTTTTCTTCCTGGTTGATTTTCTGGCGGCGGCGTTCAATTTCGCGGACCGACAAACCCTCTTCGATAATTTCTTTGGTCAGTGATAATATTTCGGCGTCACTTAATCCGATCAATTGCCGTGCATGACCCGCTGTTAATTTGCCCTGATGAATCTGGTCGCGCACAGATTTCGGCAGGCTGAGCAAGCGCAAACTATTGGTGACATGGCTGCGTGATTTGCCGACGATATCACCCAGTTGTTCCTGGGTGTGTTGGAATTCATCAATGAGTTTTTGATAACCTTCGGCTTCCTCAATCGCGGTCAGATCGCTGCGTTGAATATTTTCAATCAGCGCGATTTCCAATGCGCTGCGATCATCCAGATCATGCACAATCACCGGCACTTCATGCAATTGCGCGAGCTGGGCGGCGCGCCAGCGTCTTTCTCCGCCGATGATTTCAAATTTATCTTTTTGCGTGGGCGATGGTCGTACCAACAAAGGCTGCAGCACACCATATTGTGCAATGGATTCCGATAATCCCTGCAGTGCGCCGGGATCAAAATACCGGCGTGGCTGATAAGGTGCAGGAATAAGCGATGTGATGGAAATATTGCGCCGCGTCTCTGAGACAGAAGATGGGAGATGGGAGACAGTAGATATAGTTTCTATCTTCTCCTCTCTCCCTTCTATGCGCTGTTCCGCGTCAGCAAATAATGCATCAAGGCCGCGGCCCAATCCGCGTTTTGGTTTCTCAGCTGCGGCTGCGTTCATTTTTATCTCCTATGAATATCAAATCAATTATGCGGCTTCTTGCGCTGGCGGCACGGGTTTTTGCCGCGCCAGAAATTCTTTTGCCAGTTGAATATAGGCAGTTGAACCCGGACAACGGAAATCATAAATCATCACCGGCTTGCCGTGCGAAGGTGCTTCTGAAACGCGCACGTTGCGTGGGATCATGGTGTCATAAACCTGACCGGGGAAATGCGCGCGCACATCCGCAGATACCATGGATGATAATGAATTGCGCTTGTCATACATCGTCAGCACTACGCCTTCGATTTTTAATTCCGGATTCAATGCACGGCGCACGCGTTCAATTGTGCGCGACAAATGCGACAAGCCTTCCAGGGCATAAAATTCACATTGCAATGGCACCAACACTGTATCTGCCGCAACCAATGCATTAAGGGTGAGCAGGCCCAATGATGGCGGACAATCAATTAAAATATAATCGTATTTTGTCGCGGCGCGGCGGAAGGCAGATTTTAATCTGAATTCGCGATCATCAATTGCGACCAGTTCAATTTCTGCGCCGGACAGGTCCATGGTTGCCGGCACCACTTCTAATCCCGGCACATCGGTTTTTATCGCCACATCTGCGATAGATAATTCATCAAAGATCAATTCATAAACGCCGCGCGAACGGTTTGCGCTGGGAATGCCCAGGCCCGTTGAAGCATTGCCCTGCGGATCCAGATCAATCACCAAAACTTTTTTGTAAATTGCGGCGAGCGCAGTTGCCAGATTAACGGTGGTGGTGGTTTTTCCTACTCCACCTTTCTGGTTGGCAACGGCAATGATTTTAGCTGGCATGGGGGCTCCTATTTCCGCTTAACATCCCAGATGTGCAAAATCGCACCCCTGGGGTCTGATTGCGAAGGGGTCATTTCATGCTGAAAATACCAATATTTAGTAGTTTCTGTCAATTCTTTGTCCATATCTAGTGGTTTCAGCAATAAATATTCCGTCTTGGCGTGACATAAATGCGCGGAAATTTCCAGC
>DPZW01000054.1:0-17090 GCA_003536545.1 Rhodospirillaceae bacterium | reverse complement strand
GCGGAAATTTCCAGGGTTTTGGCCAGATCCGCAAAGGCACGCGAAGTGATGATATCGGCCCTCAGGTTAACAGATTCGATCCTTTGGTTGTGAATCATTGCGCCTGCAGATGTTTCACGTGAAACCTCCCGCAAAAAGGCGCATTTGCGTTGGTCAGATTCAATCAGGTTCATATTAGCCACGCCTGCGATCGCCAGCACCATGCCCGGGAATCCTGCGCCAGAGCCCAAATCGACGCATGTTTCACGTGAAACCCCGGCTAAAACATGGTTGAGCAATTGAAAACTATCCATAAAATGGCGGTTCCAGAGATCGGGCAAGGTCGAGGCGGAGACCAGATTGATACGCTCCTGCCATTGCCTCAGAAGTTTTTCATAGTTTTCCAGCCGCTCAAATGTTTCACGTGAAACCTGGCTTTTAATCTGTTCTTTTGCCTGCGCCATTTTTATTTAGGCAGCTTTACCCTTGCGGCGCACATGGCGCAAGAGTGCTGTGATCGCCGCTGGCGTCACACCCTGAATACGGGCCGCGGCCCCCAGGGTTTCAGGCTGGGCAAAATTCAGTTTATCCTGAATTTCGCGGGACAGGCTTTTGATTTCTGAGTAATCAAATCCGCTGGGCAGTACCAATCCTTCGTCCCGGCGATAGGCCAGAATATCCGCTTCCTGCCGCCCTAGATATCCGGCATAAGCTGCATCAATTTCAATCTGCTGGCGAGATGTGGCAGAGATATTATTCATTTCCGGCCAGATTTCTGACAATTTTTCCCAGGTAATATCGGGATAGCGCAACAGGGTAAATGCGCTGCGGCGTACCCCGTCCTGATTGATACCCAACCCCTTTTTCGCCAAAGATGTAGGCGTATCATTCAGCTTTTCCATCATTTCACGGGCGGTTGAAAGCTCCGCCATTTTTTCCAGAAATAAAGTTTCACGTGAAACATCCACAAGGCCCAGCGCCATCCCAATCGGGGTCAGGCGTTGATCAGCATTATCCGCCCGCAGGTTCAGGCGGTATTCCGCGCGCGAGGTAAACATCCGGTAGGGCTCAGATGTGCCGCGCGTAATCAAGTCGTCAATCAATACGCCGATATAACCCTGGTCGCGGCCGATGTGCAGGGTTTCTTTGCCCTGCAGGGCCAGGGCGGCATTTGCACCTGCCACCAGGCCCTGCGCGCCGGCTTCTTCATAGCCTGTGGTGCCGTTGATTTGCCCCGCCAGGTAAAGACCCGGCAGTTTTTTAACTTCGAGCGCAGAGGTCAATTCGCGTGGATCGACATAGTCATATTCAATCGCATAAGCAGGCTCCAGCATTTCAGCATTTTCCAGACCCGGAATGGTTTTCAGCATTTCCATTTGCACATCCACAGGCAGGGAAGTTGAAATACCATTGGGATAAATGGTGTCATCATCCAGACCTTCGGGCTCCAGGAATATCTGATGGCGGGATTTATCAGCAAAACGCACAACCTTGTCTTCAATCGATGGGCAATAGCGCGGCCCCGTGCCCTCAATCTGGCCGGAATACATCGCAGAGAGATGAATGTTATTCTGAATGATTTCGTGGGTTTGCGGCGTGGTATAGGTGATATGACACGGGATTTGCGGCACAGTAATTTGGGTATTCATATAAGAAAACGGCACGGGCACGGCGTCGCCGGGCTGCGCTTCACAGACCGACCAGTCAATGGTTTTGCCGTTCAATCGGGGCGGCGTGCCCGTCTTCAGGCGGCCCAGGGATAAATCCAGGGCGCGCAGGCGATCGGATAGCCTGAGCGCGGGGGCTTCGCCGACGCGACCAGCAGGAATTTTTTCCTGACCACGGTGAATTAATCCGTTCAGGAAAGTCCCGGTCGTCAGCACCACTGCGCGCGCGTGAATTTTTGAACCGTCTGATAAAATAATCCCGGCGACACGATTATTTTCCACAATTAAATCTTCTACTGCGCCTTCGCCGATTTCTAAATTTGGATAATCAAATAAAATATTCTGAATGGCAGCGCGGTAAAGTTTCCTGTCCGCCTGCGCGCGCGGCCCTTGCACCGCAGCACCTTTGGAAGCATTGAGCATCCGAAACTGAATGCCTGATTGGTCAATCGCGCGGCCCATGATGCCATCCAGGGCATCTATTTCGCGCACCAGATGCCCCTTGCCCAATCCGCCAATCGCAGGATTGCAGGACATAACGCCGATGGTTTCCTTTTTATGTGTGATCAATAATGTGCGTGCACCTGCACGTGCCGAAGCTGCTGCGGCTTCCGTGCCGGCATGGCCGCCGCCGATAACAATGACATCATAAGAAGTTTTCATGCCGCCAAAATAGGGCGGGACGTCCTATAAAAGCAAGGATAACCTGATTAACGGTACTGGAAATCAATATGCAAAGCAAAGGGCGGCATAGGACCACGCGCCACATTCGTGACCTGGCAAAGAGAAGTCACACGTGCGGCTGTAAGATCCCCGCTTATGACACCGCTGGGCGGCATTACATCCAGATTAGAGGATGCTGAGAATCCCAATATGCCATATTGCCCCCGCACGGCCTCATCCCGCGCGATTTTAGAAATAAGGGCCACGCAGCCTTCGCGCGTAACCCTGTCCATGCTCAGACGAAATCTGGGTGGTGTGGTTATGTTATTATGCGATAATTCCACGTCTCCGCCATAAACATCCTGTGGCCTGTTGCTGCCGTTGGTGATCATGCTGGCAGGAAAAATACCAGACCGAATAGCGGCCGTTGTCATGGCTGTAGTGCCGTTCATGCCTGACATACCGCCCACGCTGTTTGCAAAGACGCGGCGCGTGTTCATAATAATTTCTGTGGTTTGGCTGATGAATTTATTTTTGCGATCATTTTCTATCACGCTGCTGACATAGAGCCAGAGTGCCCCCACAATCAATGCGCTGATGGTCAGCGTCAGCCCCGTTTCGAGCAATGTAAAACCGCGTGCGCCTGAGATCTGCTTCATTTTTTCCTGCCCCCCGAAGACTGGTATTTTAACATAAATCAATAGCTGTTGTCATGCACGGGCTGTGCCGCCCAACAATAAAACCAGTTGAGCCAACAGGGTTTCATCAGGTGCGCCGGTCTGTTTGCACTCCTTTTCAAGTTCCAACAGACGTGCGCGCAAACGGCTAAGCGTGCGGGCAGAAAAACGGGACAATTGCGCACGGAATGCCGCTTCACGTTTGAAAAATAATTTTGGCTGCATTTTATCCATGGCAGTCTTCATATCATCGCCCGCCTGAATAGACAGCTGCACCGCATAAAGTTTTTGCGCATGTCGCCCGATCATGCGGATCAGGCTGACCGGCGCGCTGCCTTCCTGCAACAATTTTTCGAGCATACGCGGCGCACGCGCTGTGCCAATCGCATCGACGAAATCATCTTCGGCCAGACTGCCGCCGCCTGCGGCAATCTGCTGCAGTGTTTCCAGATCCACATTTTTATTTGCCGCGTCAGGTGCGCCCAAATAAGTGATGAGTTTTTGGAGTTCTTGTTCCACCATGCCGCGATCGCCGCCGAGGTTTTGCCCAAACCAGGTGGCTGCATCCCGCGAAATCTGAAAACCGGACGCGGCCAGTTCGCGCGTGACATATTGCGCGACCTGTCCGGCGTCTTCGACATAACAAGGAATGGCCACGGCATTTTTTGCGGCTTCGATGAGACGGCGCATCACGCTTTTCGGGCCCAGTTCTTCCGCCTCAATAATCACGATTGCGGGAATTTCATCGGCAAGCAACAGGGTTTCCACCGCCTTGCCGGATTTGTCATCGGCGTTTCTGAGCCACAAAACACGCTGATCCGCGCCCAGTGCCAGCATTGCGCTTTCGGCAATCAGGCGTGATGGATCTTTGGCAAGATCTTCACCGTCCAGCAAAGATACGGCAAAGGGATCATTCAGATCATTTGCGAATTTGGCGATCATATTGCGCGCCCGGTATTGCACCAATCCGCTATCCGGTCCGTAAAATAAAAACACGCGGCATGTTGGCGGCGGTGTGGCCAGAAATTTTTCTATTTCGCGGGTTTGAAGTTTCATGGTTCTGCAGATAACACAGAAACGGCTGAAGGCAACAAGGGCGCAGCGGTCACATTCTCGCGCGCCTCGCCGGTTTCCCCACGTTCAAAATATAAAGCCATCATATTCACAAGGCGTTCAGACAGATCCGTCAAGTTACGCGTTCTTGCGTCTTCTTCACCAATCAGGGTTGAAAATTGTGAGGCCAAAACGTTATAGCCAGAAGTTGTAAAAATCTCCTGTTTCCAGACTATTTTATTCGTGCGTTGATCCAATAAACTGGCGCGCACGGTGGTGCGCAACTGTTGCCGCGTGACGGTAGCATCACGCGCAATCGCAATTCCGATTTTGCCCTCTACCATCTCCACAGCCAATTGATAATTCTGATTGGCTGCGGGCGCAGGCAGGCGATCCAATAACAGGTTTCTCAATTGCTGTCCTGAAGCATTGGGAATAATGCCCACACGGACTTGCGCCAATTGCGGCGCAACGGCCTTGCGACCGGAATGTGTTCCGTATAGCGGCTGAAAACCACAGGCGGTCAGTGCAAATAACAATAAAACGGCGGCAAGAATTTTCATTTTATCCAATCGCCGCCTGTGCAGTGACAAACGGCAGGTTTTGCGCACGCGCAACCGCTTCGCAGGTGATCTGTCCGCCGTGCACATTTAATCCTGCCATGAAACCTTTATCTGTTTTCAGTGCCGCCAGGCCATTCTGCGCCAGGGCAATGACATAAGGCATGGTTGCGCTGCCCAAAGCATAAGTTGATGTGCGCGGCACTGCGCCCGGCATGTTGGTGACACAATAATGCAGGACGCCATCGACTTCATAAACCGGGTCCGTATGCGTGGTGGGGCGCGAAGTTTCAAAGCAGCCCCCCTGGTCAATCGCAATATCAACCAGCACAGAACCGCGCTTCATTTTCTTGAGCATTTCGCGTGTGACCAATTTGGGTGCATTCGCACCCGGCACCAGAACCGCGCCGATCACAAGATCTGCCCATTGCACATAATGATCAATGACATTTTGCGTTGCATGCATGGTGATTACGCGACCATGATAAATGTGATCAATTTCGCGCAGACGTGCGAGTGATTTATCCATCACCACCACCTGCGTGCCAAGGCCAACCGCCAATTGCATGGCATTGAATCCCGCAACGCCCGCGCCCAAAACCACAACGGTGGCAGGCGCAACCCCGGCAACGCCGGATAATAAAATGCCGCGCCCACCCTGTGCTTTTTCCAGATAATGCGCGCCAATCTGAACAGACAGGCGGCCTGCAACTTCTGACATGGGTGCAAGCAGCGGCAAACGCCCTTTGTCATCTTCAACGGTTTCATAAGCGATGCAGCTAGCACCCGAAGCCATCAAAAGTTTGGTTTGTTCCGGATCTGGTGCGAGATGCAAATAGGTGAAAAGAATTTGTCCCTTGCGCAGCATCTGGCATTCAACAGGCTGCGGCTCCTTCACCTTTACCACCATATCGGCTTTGGCAAAAATTTCTGCGGCGGTGGTCAGGATATTGGCCCCTGCGGCGCGGTAATCATCATCTGACATATCAATCCCTGCGCCCGCCCCGGTCTCGACACTGACCTGATGTCCCAGGCGGCAAAGCTCGGAAACGGCAGAGGGCGTGAGGCCTACGCGGTATTCATGGATCTTGATTTCTTTGGGGACGCCGATATGCATGATTATTCCTCAGGGGGTCAGTCTTTATGGCCCCAGATTAACCATTCTCTTGATTTTGCCAAGCTGGGGCGGCAGAAAACCGCCAAAGAGATGCTTTTTTCTTGACATTCAGGGGCATATGGCCCAAAAACCGCGGCTCAAAGGAATATCACAGGAGTTACCCATGTCACGCGAATGCGCCGTTACCGAAAAAAAGCCAATGTCTGGCCACAATGTTTCGCATGCGAACAATAAAACCAAACGTCGCTTTGATGTGAACCTGCAGAACGTGAGCCTTTACTCTGAAAAGCTCAAGCGTTCGATTTCTTTGCGCGTGACCAACCATGGTTTGCGCACCATTGAACATAACGGCGGCATTGATGCCTATGTTTTGTCCACGCCGGCCAGTAAATTGTCGCTGATCATGCGTGACCTGAAGAAAAAACTGAAGTCAGCCTAATTTATTTTTGGATTAATTTTCAACGCGCGTTAAAATAGCGGGGCGGCCGTGCAGGCTGTTTGCCGCATCCACATCCGTGCCGCCCGGTGGGAAATAAGTAGCAGCAACCCCTCCCATCAACATGAATGTTCGTGTGCTGAATTTGCGGGAATCATCCTTGGTTATGCCAGTTGCTCCGGGGTTTACCTGAAATGCCTCGCGCTTGAATTCACAAATGCGCGTCACTGCATTGCAGGACAGCATGCCAATTCCGCTGCGATCTGTGACTGCGCTGGTCAGGCTTTTGATAAAAGCGGACTCGTCCAAAGCCCCCTTTTCCGATCCCACCGACAGGACGCGACTTCCGCCGCCAAACCCGCGAAAGACAGTGAGGATATAGGCATCATTGTTGCCTGTGATGAGGTTGCCATCATCACCGTTTACCTGACGAATATAATAAGATTGCCATCCGGCGGTGGCTGAAATTGGGACCATGGGCTGATATTCCCGCCATTGATTATAAAGCGCGCCATTTACCTTTTTGCTGCCAGCCTGCCACAGGCGACTATTCATAAAAACGGCTGGACAATTTCCGGATCCCGGACAATTTACAATCGCAGGCGGCAAGGCAGCCGTGTTTTTAATTTCCAGCATTGCGGCCTGATGCCAGATGGACATATTTTGCGCATATAATTGCGCACGTGGTGAAGCAGAATTTTCCGGCTGGCCAAATTGCACAAAGGCAACCATGCTGGCAAAAATCAGAAGAATGAAAATTGCAAAAATCATCGTGGCTGAAAGCTCAAATACACATTGGGCCCCTGCGCGCATGCCGCAGTAATGGCATTAAAAGAAAAATTACTGCTCACGGTTCCGCCTGAACTTCCCACCGCATAACCAATGAATCCCAGGTTATCGGCGGCATCTGTGCTGCCACCCAGGCGGGAATAAATTAAATCCACACAGGCATCAGATGGTACATCGTCCAGCGCGATTGACAAAAGCGTGTTGCGCAATTGAACAAAAAAATCACCGCCATAGGGATGGCGAAAGCCGCCAGCCTTGCGCACATCTGTGGGAAGCAAACCCAAATCCCAGATATCCTGGGTATCCAGCAAGGTGGTATCCAGATCTGTGGTGCGGGCATAGGTGCGCACACTTTCAACGGTATAGATGACTTGTTCCGCCAGATGGTTCTTTTTGCTGGAGCCAAATGCGCTGCCCGACAAGGCCCAGATTCCGGCGATGATCAGGCCCAGAATGGCCAGGGCCAGGGCGGATTCCAGCAGAGACAGACCGCGTTCGCCAAGCGGGGTTTTTAAAAACAGAGGTGACATGCGCGAGAGCCTTTCATGTGCTGAATCATAGCATATTTATATGAAAAGAATATAAAAGATCCCGCATCATAGGGGCGTAAAAGCCACCGCAAAGCTGGTGTTATTCTGGCAAAAACTGGTGACGGAATTGAATCTGAAATCAGTTGTCAGATTATTCATGGAGGCATAGCTGCCAGCCACATATCCCACAAAACCAAGATTATTGACGGCATCACTATTCGCACCCAGACGGGCGTAAAGCAGATCCACGCAGGCATCCGATGGAATTTGGGTCAAAGAAAAAGCGATGCTGATCTTGCTGGCAGAAATATTAAAACTGCCACCATAGACATTGGCGACCTGCCCATTGCGGACAAGGTTCGTAGGCAAAACCCCGGTTCTCAGCAGATCGTTATGATTAAGAATGGTCGTGCCCAAATCTGTTTGCCGGACATAGCTGCGCGTGCCATCCAATGCGCCAATCACCTGTTCGGCCAGCTGGTTCTTTTTGCTGGAGCCAAATGCACTGCCGGAAATGGCCCAGATGCCGGCAATGATCAGGCCCAGAATGGCAAGAGCCATGGCCCCTTCCAGCAGAGATATGCCGCGCCGGTTTAAGATAAAAAGAAAAGAAGAAGGCATAATGCGATGTCCTGAAGCTGAATCATAAAGTGATAAGGTTAAGCTATCATGAAAGACCAAAAAAAACGCCCCCAATCGGGGGCGTTTTCTCTAGTCGTAAAGTTCCGGAATTATGGAACGTTAAAGATAATCGTAACCGGGTTGTTGCCTGGATCTGCAACGTTACATGTTGCAGAAAGGTTTTGCACCGTTGCACCCGCCGTCAAACCATTCACGGAGAAAATCCCGTAACGGCTGAAATTTTCCTGGGTTGCTACGCGCGTTACCAGTTCGATACAGGCGTCACGCGGCAGCGGATTTGCCGCTGTCCCGAGAAGGAGAGTGAGCTGGTTGCCGGCGTTGGCGTTGAGGGTCACACTGTTCGCTGTCAAGACTGTGGCAAAGGGATGGCGAACAAAGTTGCCCACAACCATACCCGCAGGGAAAACGCCCGCGTTACGTGCCGTATCTGTTGTAAACCCAGTTGCCGGGCTTGCACCCGTCTGGTTGGCGAAAAGATTTTTGGTGTTCTGAACAATCTGTACCACCTGACGGCTTAGCTCAGATTTTTTATTGTTATTTAAAACTGTCGATGCAGCGAGCCAGATACCGCCGATGACAAGGCCAACAATCGTTAAAACGATCGCGATTTCGATCAGGGTAAAACCCTTTTGGTTGCGTAGCTGCATAGTTTCCTCCGTTAACAGCATGATGGGGAGTTCAAAAACTCGAATCCAGTCTAGCAAATTCTAGTGACATTTGAGTTAAATGCAATTGATCCAATTCAACTTATTAAAAAAATTATGTGGGATCGAATAAAACTTCGACGCGGTTTCGTCCCTGGGGCGAGCAGATTGTTGCGGCATCTGTGGGCCGGATTGGCGCATCGCCGCGCCTGAAAATACGTGTCCCCAGGGGGGTTGCAACATTAATCTGGACAAAACCCAGATTCTGAAAATTGGCCGCTGTCCCCAGTTTCACTGCGAGATCTGTGCAGGCATCACCGGGCAGGCCCCCGTTTATCGTGGCATTTCCGACGGAAAATAGAATATTATTGCCCTGGTTAACCATGGCCGCGCTGGCCGCCGCGCTTCTGTCACGTGCAAAAGGATGGTGCAGCACACTGCCATATACCCAGTTGCCCGGAAATATACCCGCATTGATGGCGTCTGCCGAGGTGAAGCTGCCGACGGCGGCGGCCTGATTGGCAAAGACGGCCCCGGTATTCTGGATAATCTGCAGAACATCACGATTGAGCGAGGATTTGCGGCTGCTATTCTCTGCCTCAACGGCAACCAGCCAGATTCCGGCGATAAGCAATCCGGCAATTGTCATCACAATCGCGATTTCAAGCAATGAAAATCCGCGGTTGCAGCGGCGCAGCATGGTCTTATTCTTTGGCTTTTGTAGGTTCTGCGGCGGGTGCCGGAGCTGCCAGTTTCATCGCGATGATTTTATCCGGGCTGGCTGGTGGCTCGCCGCGCTGGATTTTATCCACGAATTCCATGCCGGAAACCACTTTTCCGACCACGGTATATTGACCGTCCAGGAAACGCGCGGGCGCGAAAGTGATAAAGAACTGGCTGTCCGCGCTATCGGGGGATGATGAACGTGCCATGCCCACGATGCCGCGCGCAAAAGGCTCAGGCGAGAATTCAGCGTTAATTTTTTTGCCGCTGCCCCCCATGCCGGTGCCGGTGGGATCGCCTGTTTGCGCCATGAAACCATCAATCACGCGGTGAAAAACAATACCATTGTAAAAACCCTGGGCGGTCAATTCCTTGATGCGCGCGGTGTGATTGGGTGCGAGATCCGGGCGCAGCTGGATATAAACATCACCCCCCTTTAGGGTCATGATGACAGTGTTTGCGGGGTCCGTAAGAGTGGGGGGCGTTGTTTCAGCCAGCGCGGGTTTCGCAGCCATTAAAATTCCAATCGTGAAAAGGGAGATGAGAAGATGTTTCATGCCGCAAAGATACAGGAGGCATATACCGCTGCGCAAGTGACAAAAAATTAGTTTTTGCCATCCAATTCGCGCCAGCCGATATCACGACGGCAAAAACCACCCGGCCAGTCAATTTTATCGATCGTGCCATAGGCATTATTCTGCGCAGTTTTCAAATCTTTACCAAAACCTACAATGCCCAGGACGCGGCCGCCTGTGGCAATTAATTCATCGGAATTATTTTTGCCGGTGCCAGCGTGAAAGATTCGGGTGTTTTCATTTTCAGCTGCGGCCAGATTTTTGATCACGGTATTTTTTTCATATTTCCCTGGATAACCCTTGGCGGCCATCACCACGCAAAGCGCGGCATCTGTGGCCATTTTCACCGCAGGTGCATCATGCAATTTTCCCTGCGCGGCCAGCCAGAAAAGCTGCAACACATCCGCCTGAATGCGCGGCACAATCACCTGCGTTTCCGGGTCGCCCCAGCGCACGTTATATTCAATCAGGCGGATGCCGGATTGCGTGATAATTAATCCCGCAAATAAAATGCCTTTAAACGGCGCGCCGCGATTTTGCATTTCCGCCAGCACCGGAAAAATAAATTGTTCCATCACGGTATCTTTGAAACGATCGGTGGCGCGCGGCACCGGCGCATAGGCCCCCATCCCGCCCGTGTTCGGCCCCAGGTCGCCATCATAGGCGCGCTTGTGATCCTGCGCCGCGCCCAGACAAATCGCATGCGCACCATCGCATAAAGCGAAAACAGAAATTTCCGGCCCTTCCAGATATTCTTCAATGACCAAAGTGCTGCCGCTTTCGGCGAAAATTTTATTCACCATCGCGTCATCAATTGCCTGCAGGGCATCTTCTTCCGAAATTGCTACCGTCACGCCTTTGCCTGCAGCCAGGCCATCCGTCTTAATCACAATCGGTGCGCCGCGCGCCATCACATATTTTTTGGCTTCAATGGGATCCGTGAAAACCTGATGCGCGGCGGTGGGCACCTGCGCGGCAACCACCACATTTTTCATAAAGGCCTTGCTGCCTTCCAATTGCGCAGCGGCAGCGGTGGGGCCGAATGCGGGGATGCCTACTGCATTCAATTCATCCACAATGCCCGCTACCAATGGACTTTCGGGGCCGACAATCACAAAATCAATTTTTAAATCTTTGGCGAGCGCAACCACGGCAGCGTTATCATCGATATTGATTTTATGACACGCCGCGATCTGCGCGATGCCGGCATTGCCTGGCGCGACATGCAACTCTCCACAGAATTCAGATTTTAAGATCGCATCCGCCAGCGCATGTTCACGCCCCCCGGAACCCAATAATAAAACGCGTAATTTTTTTTCCGAAATCATTACGATGTGATTTTCACAGGATAACCCGGGCGCATCAGCAGCACGTCGCGCACTTTCGCCCAGTCAATTTTGCCGCGCAGATCACCTGCGCGCTCGGTGATCATCTGCAGCGTGCCATCCGGCACTTTCATGTCCGTCACGAAATCATTTTCATAGGCATCTGCCATGATTTCATCGGGGTGCGCTTCGAGCCAGACATCACCGTTCTCAACCGCAACCTTAATCGGCTCTGAAATAATATGCACGGGCGTGCCGGTGGGGATGCGATCATAAACCGCTTCGATATCGGCGGGATACATGCGGATGCAGCCCGATGATGCGCGCCGGCCCACACCCCATGGTTTGTTGGTGCCGTGAATGCGGTACAAACTATCGGCAAGATATAATGCGCGTGTGCCCAGCGGATTGTCGGGGCCTGGCGGATAGACAGGTTTCAGTTCCGGATCTTCCGCCAGCATGCGTTCAGTGGGACGCCAGGTGGGATTTTTGACCTTTGCGCCAACTTTATATGCGCCAGCCGGAGTCTTTTGCGCTTCGCGGCCGATGCCGATGGCGTAATATTTGGGCGGGCTTTGCGTGAAATCATAAATGCGCATTTCGCCGATATTCACCACTAGTCCTTTGTGCGGCGCGCTCTCCGGCAAAATTGTACGGTTTGGCAAAATCACTTCCTTGCCTGCCTTCAGCTCCCACGGCGCGATATCCGGGTTTGCCGCGCGCAGTGCGACAAAACCAATGGAATGCGCTTCGCCGATCGACGGGAAGGTATCGCCTTCCTGCGCGACATAAATTTTATCTTCGCCGATCATCTGGGCATGAACCAAAGTCGGGGAAAGCAAAAGCAGCGCAAAGAGGACGAATCGAGCTATTTTCTGGGTCATGAAAAATGTTCTTAAACTTCTTTCCCGCATTTTGCCAGTATCTCTATTGGTTTTTTGTCTATTCTGCCCCGTTCTTTCTTATGCGGATGATGTTGAAAAGGCCGATCTGGTGGTGATCCATAAATCCCGCCGTTCGATGGAATTATGGTCAAACGGCGCAACCATTGCGCGCTATCGCATCGCGCTGGGCTTTGAACCTGTGGGCCCCAAACAATTTGAAGGCGACGGCAAAACACCCGAAGGCGTCTACACAATTGTACAGCATAATGAGAAAAGCAATTTTTTCCGCTCCCTGAAACTCAACTATCCCAATGCGACAGATGAAATGAATGCGGCCGCGACCGGCAAAAAACCCGGCGGCCTGATTATGATCCACGGCCTGCCGAATAATAAAACCGCTGAAATGGTGGGGCACCCCAATCAGGACTGGACCGAAGGCTGCATCGCCGTCACGGATGAAGAAATCATGGATATCTGGCGGCGCACCGACAAGGGCACCGCTGTTTTGATTATGCCTTAAGTTTTATTTGGCTGCGCAAAAAACGGCTGGATCATTGCCGCGGCCGCGACGCCGAAATGCGTATTGGATAATGTCTGCACATAAATGGTACCAGGGCCAGTGAAACGGCAGGCGAGGATTTCACCGGTAATGACGGCAGACCACAAACCCTTGGCGGGGATCATGACGTTGTATTTCATCGATGCCGGCCAGGCGACCAGGCGGCCGAAATCAACGACGCATTCTTCGCCGTCCTGCAGCGTGATGGTTTCAACGCCGCCGAAGGTGGAAAGAAAAACATCGCCCGAACCTGAAATGCGCACGACAAATAATCCTTCGCCTGAAAATAATCCCTTGGCGAGGTTTTGGAGTTTGGTGGACACTTCGATACCTGTCGAGCCTGCAAGGAACCCACCACGCGTGACGAGATATTCCTGATTATGGACCGGCAGATGTACAACCGCACCCGGCATCGCAGGGCCAAGCCAGAGCCAGGCATCTTTTTCCGCTTCATAACGTTGCAGGAAAAAACTCTCGCCCGAGAAGGAACGCCACAAGGCACCGAAGACGCCGCCTTCCATTTTGCCGGTCAGCTTGATGCCATCCGACATCGCAACCATGGCGTTGCCGTTGGCTTTGACTGCGCCGCCGCGCGGCAATTGCAGCTTAAGGACGGGAAAAGCCTGATGATAGGTAATATCGTGCTGGAACATGGAAAACTCCTTTGCGCTATCACTGCGCTGCTTGAGCGCGGATGGACAGTATTATAACATGGCTATTGCTAAAATTTTAGCGAAACCGGAACTGTCAAAAAAACTTAACTTGAAAGACCGTAGTCCAGCAACAGACTCCCCAGGCCGTTTTCATCACCCACGCCCATGCGCACATAGGCCCAATCCTTGGTATTGCCCTTCTGGCGGCGTTGCAATTCACCCACGATAGCCGCTGTTGAAAGCGCAACGTCTTCGGATAAATCCAGATCCGCAATCGGCACGGAACCCTTGCCTTCATTGAGCAGTGTGACGCCCGCACCGCGCACAAGACCAAAGTTCTGTTTGCGCTCTGTGCCCTTGTGAATGGAAACAATAATCGCAATGCGCGTGATATCAGGCGTGACCATGGACAGGTCAATCAATAACACCTCATCATCCCCTGCTGTTTCGCCGCGGCGACTGTCGCCCAAGAGGCGCACTGAACCCGCGGGCGATTTACGGTTATTGTAAAAAATAAAATCATTGGGACTGCGTGCATAACCTTCTTCCGTGAGCAGCAGCGCAGCGAGATCCAGATCAACCGCCTGGCCCGATAAAGATACCGGATCCCAATGCAGGCTGATTTTCAATTGTACGAGATCAGGATGTTTTTCATGCAGCGCAAGCGATCCCTGACTGGCAAGAGTCTTTGCCAACTCGTCATATTCTTTTTCGCTCATGACCTGCATATCCATTAAATGGTCTCCTCACTGCCTTTTAAAAATCTGGTGATGCGTTCTACCATACGCTCTTCCTGAATGCTGACATGACCATCGACAACTGCGGCGCGGCGCATCGCCATAATAATCAGCTTGGCATCATGCGTGCCGCGCAGCGGACGGAGAATTTGCAGAGCCAGTTGTTCGGCGGCTTTGCGCCGGTTCTTAAAGTCACGCAGAATATTTTCCATGGTAAAACGAACCTGATACTGCGCAAAATATTTTCCGATTGGCAACTCCAGCATAGAATCCAGCACCCCCTTGCGCTCATCCAGATTAACCCGGCCGTCTGAGATTAAAACCAGTGCTGCGGCTGCCAGGCAGGCACGCATGAGATTTTCGGCATTGCCATAGGTATCCATACCAAAAATATGTTCCCAGATTCCGCGGGGCCCGCGCGGTTCCCAGATGAGTTTTTCAGGGCGTTTTTTATCTTCGCTTCCCTGCCAGCGCATTTGAAAACCGAAAGCGGAATCCATTTCAAAATAACTTTTGTAATAGCCGCCCGGATAACTGACGACCATTTGATCACTGCGGTTTTCCAGCAGCATCAGTGCAGCAATCGGCTCATTGCGATTGGTATTTTCAAGCCGTGCCAGAATTTTATCCTGATCCGGCATCACCAGGCTGACCTGACCATCAATCGGGTTCCATTGTGGATGGCCTTCCGAAATTGCGGTGTAAAATAAAATGCGTTTGATCTGTCGCCATTCGTTGCCGTTGATGGACAGGCTTTCTTCGCACATCGCGCCCTGTTGCCGGCGTTCCCCTGACAGTGCGACATAAGGCTCGCCCGCCGTACTGCCCCATTGATTGGTGGCGATCTGTAGCTGACCTTTTTTACCGTTTTGCAATTCCCACAAACAGCCCACATCCATTTTCACGCGCGCCTGCGTGGCCACGGGTTGATGCCAGCGGAAATTCAAACGCATCGGCCCGAATTCAGAATTGGGTGCAGTCAGGCGGTGTTCCTGGCCGGCGGATGAAAACTGGGGTTCGGTTGGCGATTGTGATGGCGGTGCGCCTGTTGGTTGTGCGGCAGCTTTGGGAAAGGGGTGAATGGTTGCCGTTTGCGGTACGGGCGGCACTTCGGGTTCGTCGGCTGTGGGCAAGGGCTGCTGGGTGAGTTCATTCAGGCTGGCGCGCGCGGCATCGGATTTTCGTGCATTGGGCAGCGGATAGAGCATTTGGTCCGATAGTATTTTTTCCTGTACGCCCAATTGCGACAGCAAACTTGTCAGCGGTTGTTGTCGCCATTCGGTCAGCGAGCGAATTTTAACACCTTGCTCTGGATGGCGGTAAAATTCACAGAGCGCAATCGCCTGCTGGCCTGCCCCCTGCGCCATGCTTTCAATCGCCATGGGCTCTGCGCCATCACTGACCACGGCCGTGAATAATTTTTCGTTTTCCTGGAAGGTTTCGCGGCCATAAGGTGCGACGATAAACATCATGGCCTGAATGGGCGGCGTGACCGCTGCGGTATGGAGGGTGGCGGAAATGGTCTCGCCTTGCGAGAGAGAAATTTTAACATCGCGGTCGGTTTGTCGCCAGGTCAGCAATGGCGCGGGGCCTACCGCGCGGCCATGTTCATCCAGCAAAACGCCAAGCAACCGCAGCGGCGCAGCCCCCGTCACGGACAATAATAGCCGAACTTCTTCCTGCCGCAGTTTTTGCAAACGTGCATTTTGTCCGGGGCGCAAAACTTCATCAGCCATGCGTTCTTTTTAGCAGGAGAAAAATCAGAAAGCTACGGAAAGCTAGTTCGACAAGCCGCGTTTCAGACTTGCAAAAGCATCCGCCAGAGCCGCATCGGTGGTGAGCAGATGTTCAATCGTGCGCACGGCATGTGATACGGTGGTGTGGTCACGGCCGCCAAAAGCGCGGCCAATTTCCGGCAAGGAACAAGTGGTGAGCTGTTTGCATAAATACATGGCCAGTTGGCGTGGGCGCGCCAGCGCGCGCTGGCGGCGCGGCGAAAGAAAATCCTGAATCCGCAGGCCGAAATGCTGTGCGGTTTGTTTTTGAATTTCTTCAATCGATACCCTGCGGGATTGGCTGCGCAACTGGTCTGCCAGAATGCGTTGGGCGAACTCAAGCGTGACCGCTGCACCCGTTAATTGCGCATGGGCAATCAGGCGATTAAACGCGCCTTCCAATTCACGGATATTGCTGGTGATGCTGGTTGCCAGGAAAGCCAGAACTTCGACCGGGAATTTCATCGCAGCCTGATCCGCGCGCGCATGAAGGACGCCCAGGCGTAATTCATATGAAGTTGGGTGAATGTCAGCGACCAGCCCCATACCCATGCGCGATGTGAGGCGCGCACCCACGCCTGCCAAATCGCCTGGCGATTTATCCGCCGAGAGAATGATTTGTTTGCCCTGTTCAACCAGCGCATTAAAAGTGTGGAAAAATTCTTCCTGGGTGGATTCTTTGCCGGAAATAAACTGCACATCATCAATCATCAAGACATCCACGGTGCGGAACATTTCTTTAAAGCTCATGGTGCTTTTATCCCGCAACGCGCGGATAAACTGATACATAAATTGTTCTGCCGACAGGTAGAGGACGCGGCGGCCCGGTGCGCGCGCCTGAATTTCATTGGCAATGGCATGCAGCAAATGGGTTTTACCCAGACCTACGCCGCCATGCATAAATAAAGGATTGAATTCAACGCTATCGGATGAGGCCACGCGGCGCGCGGCTTCAAAGGCCAGCTGGTTCGATTTATCCACCACGAAATTATTGAAGGTCAAACGCGCATCAATCGGCGCACCCAGATTTAACAAAGGCAGCTCAGGCAAAACTTCCCGGGCTTCCTGTGTGACCTGGGGCATTTCCGGGATTTCCGCATTT
>DPZW01000064.1 GCA_003536545.1 Rhodospirillaceae bacterium | reverse complement strand
GTGACACTGGGTGGCATAAAGCACAGCACAACCACCCACCGCGCCCCCAAAATTTATTTAGAAAAAATTGCCACCAATGGGCACGGCCTGCATGCACCAAAGAAATTATCCGAAAACGACATGTTACAAGAAATGCTGATGATGGGCCTGCGCCTGACGGCCGGCATTCCGAAATCAAGAATTGAACATTATGCGGCGCGAAAATTTAATGATGTTTTTGCTGCTGCTATGCTGCAGCCCTTTCTGGATGAAAAATTAATCTGGATCAATAAAAACGCCATTGGCGCGACACCCCAAGGGGCAATGAAGCTGAATGCTTTAACCAAATCTCTGATTACAAAAATCTAACTCGCCAGTTTTTGTAGAATCTCATCCGATAATTCAAAATTCGCAAAAACCTGTTGCACATCATCATTATCGTCCAGCGTATCGATCAGTTTCATTAATTGGGCCGCTTGTTCCTCATTCGGTGTCGCTGTCATATTGGGCTGGAAAATAAAGCCTGCACGCGTTGGCTCGCCAAACTTCGCCTCCAGGGCATCCCGCACAGCTGCAAATTCATCGAGTGAAGTGGTGATGATATGCACATCTTCGCTTTCTACATTATCTGCGCCCGCTTCCAGTGCCGCCTCAAACACCGCTTCTGCGCTGCCTGCTGCCGCTGGTAATTCAATTTGCCCGACGTGATCAAACATAAATGCCACTGATCCACTTTCACCCAGGTTGCCGCCATGTTTGGAAAAAACCATGCGCACATCTGCCGCCGTGCGGTTACGATTATCCGTCAGAGCTTCCACAATAATGGCTGTGCCACCGGGGCCATAGCCTTCATATCTGACACTTTGATAATCTGCACCACCCTGATTGCCCTGAGCCGTTTGAATGGCCTTTTCAATGCGATCCTTGGGCATATTTTCGGCACGTGCAGCAGAAATTGCCAAACGCAAACGTGGATTCATCGCGGGGTCCGGCAGGCCGGATTTTGCGGCCACAGTAATTTCACGCGATAACTTTACAAATGCTTTCGACCGCTTGGCGTCCGCCTTGCCTTTGCGATGCATGATATTTTTAAACTGGGAATGACCTGCCATATGCTACCTGCTGGGATGGATGTAGCCAATCAATCCCGGATTTTCAAGCAGAAACCGCTATTTCTTTGGCTGATGATCCACCACATTAAACCACAAGGGCGACTTATCTTTGGGCAGGCCATTATAATTAACCAGAATTTCCTCACCCTTTTTAATGGCAACAACAGCCATAATATCAGACTCGCGCGTGCCCAGATTATGGACAATCTTTGCGTTGGGGGAATAAGAGTGATTATAAATCATGCCATAGCCGAGCAGTAACGCCAGATCATCATCGCCTTCCCAGTCAAAGGCATAATGATCCAGCTTGGTCTTTAAAATATATTGGGAATGGCGGCCCGGAATAACAAGTACGGGGCAGCGTTCAATCAATTCACCCTTTTTGAAATCACGCAGTGCAAAGACGCCGCGGCCTTTGCCTTTCACATCGCGGACAGTTATAGGAAATGGAGTATTCTTTTTTGGCATGCGCTACTTAACCCTAGGGCAGAGATTCTATCAAGTGCGGGCCATAACGCACCGGCACAGCGCGCGTGGTTTTTCCGCTTTTGTCATCAATTTCCAGGTACACACCGCACAAAGTCACTGGCCCCTTGGCAGGTTCCATTTTTTTATCTGCGATATAGCTATTTAGAAATCGCTGCATCGCCTGCTCGCGCCGCACGCCCAGAATAGAATGATAATCGCCGCACATCCCGGCATCAGATTGATAGGCACAACCATCCGGCAAAATAAATGTATCTGCTGTAGGCATATGGGTATGCGTGCCGATCACAGCTGTAGCGCGGCCATCCAAATGCCATGCCATGGCCATGACTTCGGATGTGGCTTCAGAATGAAAATCAACAAAGATCGCATCGACGTTTCCGCCCAGCGTATATTCACGCAATAAATTATCGACGGCAAAAAACGGATTATTCACTTGCTGTGTCATGAATAATTGCGCGATGGGATTTATCACCAGAATTTTTTGTCCTTTGGCCGTCGTTATCACACAAGAGCCCTTGCCCGGTGTTTTTGGTAAAAAATTTAATGGGCGCAGCAAAGTTGGGAATTCTTCAAAGCAGCCGATTTCGCCCTTCACGGCAAACGCATGATTGCCTGTGGTGACACAATCAACACCTGCATCTAGTAATAATTGTACTGTTTCGCGGTTCACGCCTTTGCCATTGACAGCATTTTCTGCATTTACAATCACGGCATCCAGTGCCCATTGCTGCCGCCAAATCGGAACTTGCCGCGCCACCGCTTCGCGCGCGGCGGATCCCATAATATCGCCCAAAAATAATAGTTTCATCATTGCGGACAGTAGATAACTTCGCGTGGCGTGACAATGATATTGAGGGTTTGATCATGATCTTTGGGCTGTATTTTGGGTGTTTCCTGCTCAGCAAAGCCTACGCCAATCGCAATCACGGCCTGCCGCTGGCGTAAATCGGCAATCGTGCGGTCGTACAGACCTTTCCCCGATCCCATGCGATTGCCGTCACGATCAAAGCCCAATAGCGGCACCAGCATCACAATCGGCAATACAATATTTTTATCCGCTGTCGGCTCGGGAATCTGAAAGGGATTATCCACAGATAAAGTGTCGCCCAGACTATATTCGCGAAATTCCAGCGGCTGATTTTCATTCTCCACCAGCGGCAAGGATAATTGCATGCCGCGCGCCGATAAAAACTTCATCACCTCCGCCGGGTCAATTTCATCACGCACGGCAATATAACCCGCGCAAATTGCATTGGCGGGCAAGGTGATGGTTTTAAATTGTTCGGCCAGACGGGTGGCTGCATCGGTTTGCGTAAGCGCAGCTGTCTTGCGCCGCATTCTCAATG
>DPZW01000007.1 GCA_003536545.1 Rhodospirillaceae bacterium | reverse complement strand
AACTGAACAATTGCAGCGAATTGATATCAACCGGCGTGGGCAGTATTGGTGCGGCAATCGTAAAAGAAAATGGCCCCTATGATTTGATTATGGCGAACATCCTTACTCAACCCTTGATTGATATGGCAGCAGAAATTTCATCACAGCTTGCGCCAGGTGGCGTGCTTATTCTCTCAGGCCTTTTAACCAAACAAGAGCCTGATGTGATTACGGCTTATGAACGTCAGGGCCTGCAGCTTAAAAAAACCAAGCAATTGCATAATCCCGTCCGCCTGGAAGATTGGTCAGCACTGCTGTTAAGCAGATAAGAATCCGCTAGAGTAGGCAAATGCGCCCTGCTCTTTCCGCTCTTCGTCAATTTCTGACCCAAAATAAACTGGATGGATTTATCCTGCCGCGCGGAGATCGTTATCTGGGCGAATATGTTGCGCCGCATGATGAAATGCTGGCATGGCTGACCGGCTTTACGGGGTCCGCAGGCTTTGCCATTGTCACGCAAAAATCTGCTCATCTTTTCACCGATGGCCGCTATCAAACGCAAGGACAGCAGGAACTGCAAAAATCTGGTTTCGAACTCCGCCATTCTGTGAAAGATAAATTTGATGAAGATTTAACCGCGGCATTTCCAAACGGCGGCATTTTGGCGTTTGATCCGTGGCTGCATTCGATTGATTGGCATCGCCAGACCGTAAAGAAATTCAACACGACAAAATGGCAAATCGAAGCCATCGCGCAAAATCCAATTGAGAATCTATGGCAAAATCGGCCTATTCCGCAAAAAAATGGCGCGCAAATCCATCCCCTGAAGTTCGCTGGCGAAACCAGTGCGGATAAATGCGCGCGCCTGGGCAGTGAATTAGCACAACAAAATATTGAAGCAGAATTCATCAATGATCCCACTCTGGTTGCCTGGCTGCTGAATATTCGTGGCCGCGATGTGCCGCATATTCCCGTCGTCCATGCCCGCGCGATGTTGCATGCATCCGGCCGCGCAGAATTATTTATTGACCCGCGTAAATTAAATATTCCGCTTGATCCGCATATTGATGTGCGAGACCCAGATGACATGGCACAGTCTATTAGCAGCTTACAAGGTAAAACCATTCGTCTGCCCGCAAATAATACTCCCTATGCCATTTTACAAATGGCGCAGGATGCAAATATAAAAACCGATACCGCGCCCAGCGGCATCATGCTGGCGCGCGCGATTAAAAATCCGATTGAGCAAAATGGCATGCGCAATGCCCATCGGCGTGATGCTATTGCACTGGCAAAGGCATTCAAGGAATTTCCATCTCTAGTCGCGAATGAATTACAAATCGCGCAGCAAGTCGCATCACATCGCAGTCATCATGAACATTACGTTGAAGAATCTTTTCCTGCGATTGTGGGTTGGCGCGGCAATAGCGCGATTGTGCATTACCGGCCCGATGATAAAAACAGCGCAAAAATTTCCGGTAGCGGAATATTGCTCATCGATAGCGGCGGACAATATCTGGACGGCACCACAGATGTCACCCGCACGATTACGATTGGCACGCCAACCGCATGGCAAAAAGAAATTTACACCCGCGTTCTCAAAGGACACTTGGCGATATCCCGCGCACAATTTCCCATTGGCACAACGGGAAGCCAGCTGGATACATTGGCGCGGCAATATTTATGGGAAGTCGGGCTGGATTATGATCACGGCACAGGCCACGGCGTCGGCAGTTTTTTATCCGTCCATGAAGGGCCCCAATCCATCAGCAACCGCGCAAACTCAACCGCACTTGTCCCCGGCATGGTATTATCCAACGAACCCGGCTGTTATATCGAAAATGAATTCGGCGTACGGATTGAAAATCTGGTGATGGTCACGCCATCTGCCCAGACAGGATTTTTATGTTTTGAAACACTGACCTTTGTCGCCTATGATGAAAATCTGATAGAAAAATCTTTGCTGACTGAAGCAGAGCTTGAGCAAATAAAAATCTATCACCAAAGAGTCCAGCAAATCATTCAATAAAAAACGGCACCCGAATGGATGCCGCTTTTAAAAAAATTACATGTTTTGTGGCACCCATAAGGTACGACACAATTCAGCAATTACATACCGTCACGTTCACGCTTTTTGCGTGCCATTTTGCGTGAGCGTCTAATCGATTCCGCTTTCTCGCGCTGCTTGCGCAAAGAGGGCTTTTCGAAATGCTTACGCAGTTTCATTTCGCGGTAGATACCTTCACGCTGCATCTTCTTTTTGAGGACGCGCAATGCCTGTTCCACGTTGTTATCACGTACAGAAACTTCGATAATGTTAATCACCTACTTTCGGGTAAATCTCACACCCCCGGGGGCTACCCGATGATGCGGAAGCCGCCGATTTACCGGATTAAAGGCTGAATGACAAGGAAATTCTGCCCCTAATCCCCGGCATTTGCAGGGTTAGCAGGCCATCTTTCACCGTTTTTTTGACTTTCACGGTCATTTTATCGCTGCGACGACGTGAAATTGCCGCACCTGCGGCTGCGCGGCGTTGCTGATCCTCCAGGCTCAGAAATGCCTGCATATGTATCGGTGTCATACCCATCAGACTGTCATCATTCGCCAGCTGCGCCATGCCTTCTTCGACGGCGAAAACATGTTGCCCGAACCAGTGATAACTCTGCGCACGAAGGGCGGCGCGCTCTTCTTCAGTCGTGCAGCCTGCAAGCAAGCCAATCAGCCGTTGCACGCGCAGCGCATCGCGCCGCTGATGATTTTCCTGCCCGCGGCTAAGCCAGCGGCCAATTTGACGCACAACAAGCAACCGGAAAGCCGAAGCCTGCCGGAGACCTGCAAAAGCAAAAGTGGCTGTAGTCATCGACCCCTCCCCCTGCCCCAAATCAATTGTTGGATTGGAAAAACCTTAGGGAATTGGCGGCAACAAATGCAATTAAATTCGCGGCCATATAGTTGCATGGTGGCCGGAATTGCCGCTATGTTGCAGCTATGACACAGAATGACCAAGACAAAATCCTCCTCGCCCTCCTCAAAAACGTGCCATTTGATGGTTGGAGTGATGAAGCTTTGCGTAAAACAGCCGATGGCAAAAAAATTAAACTC
>DPZW01000187.1 GCA_003536545.1 Rhodospirillaceae bacterium | reverse complement strand
AAGGCGCATCATGCGCCAACTCTACCAACCGGCGTGAAATCCGCGCCTGCTCCGCAAACTCAATTAAATTTTCACGACGTTTATTTTGCTTAATTTCGCCAGCACGCGACAGCAGGGTTTCCAGATCACCGTATTGTAATATCAATTCCGCGCCCGTCTTCACGCCAATACCCGGCACGCCCGGCACGTTATCGGTGCTATCCCCTGCCAATGCCTGAACATCTACCACCTGATGTGGTGGCACACCGAATTTTGCAATCGCAGCTTCCGCACCCATCAATTCATAGCGAATGGGATCCAGCATCCGCACACCGGGCTTAATTAGCTGCAATAAATCTTTATCGGATGAAACGATTACCACTTCACGACCTGCTGCCAATGCAGCCTTTTCATAACTCGCAATCAAATCATCTGCTTCATAACCTTCCAGCTCCAGCACAGGGTAGCCATAAGCCTCCGTTGCCTGCCGGATTAAAGGAAACTGCGGAATAAGTTCCGATGGCGTTTCACCGCGGTTAGCTTTGTAATCTGCATAAATTTTATTGCGGAAATTTTCACGCTTGGCGTCAAAAATCACGGCGATATCTGCTGCATGGAATTCGTTGCGCAATTTCACCAGCATATTCACAAATCCGTAAACGGCGTTTACGGGTATACCATCCTTGCGCGACAGCATCGGCAATGCATGAAACGCCCGAAAAATAAACCCGGATGCATCGACAAGAAACAGCGTATTTGCGTGATTGGCACTGGCATTCATGGGGCATGTTTTAGCGGCTACGGCGCAGCTTGTCACTTCCCGATAAGCCGCCATCGTGATAAGAATCGTGGATGATTTCCCTTCTTGTCGTTGTTATTATTCTCCTGCTGGCATCCGGCTTCATGCTGCTGCGGCAGTCGCGTGAGCTTGAAAAATTGCGTGCCTCTGCAACGGACAGCACAGACCACCTGCAGGGCGCACAACAACGCCTGCTCACACGCCTTGAAATTGAGCAGACCATTATGGACAGTTTGCCGGATCCGCTGATTCTGCTCAGCAAGGATCTTCGCATTATTCGCGCGAACCGCAGTGCCTTTGACCTGCTGGGGGCTAAACTTTTAAATCAGGAAGTCAGCAGTCTTTTGCGCGACAAAGGATTATTGGATGCCATCACCGATGTGCAAAGCGGCAATGATGCTTCGCGCACCATTGAATTTATCTGGAACGGGCCCGTTGTCCGAACTTATATGACAGAGGTCACACCGTTCCGCCGTTTTTGGGATGGACCATTCAGCAATCATGTAAATGAAACCCCCGAAGGCGATGATTGGCCAGCGGTGATGATTTTGATGAATGATGTAACTGCTATCAAACGTTCCGAAGAAACCCGCATCGATTTTATTGCCAATATCAGTCATGAATTGCGAACACCACTGGCTTCACTGATTGGTTTTATTGAGACCATTCGCGGCCCGGCCAAGGATGATAGGGAGTCCACAGACAGGTTCCTGGGCATCATGCATGATCAGGCGCAGCGCATGTCACGCTTGGTGTCTGACCTGCTTTCCCTTTCACGCGTCGAAGTGGAAGAACACCGTGCGCCGATTGAACGCGTGAATCTGATAAAACTTTTAGGAAATCTTTGGGCGGCGATGGAACTGCGCGCAGCAGAAAAGGGTATTACGATTAATGTCGAAGCTCCGCGTGAATTGCCGGAAATTAACGGCGATTGGGATCAGTTAATTCAGGCCCTGACCAACCTTGTAGAAAACGCTGTAAAATACGGCCAGGAAAATTCAGAAATCACCATCACAGCCGGTGTGCAACATGATGGTGTCAATGCAGACGGAAAAGCGCGCGAGGTGGTTGTGATCAGCGTGGCAGATCAGGGTGAAGGCATCCCCAAAGAGCATTTAGAGAAACTCACCGAACGTTTTTATCGCGCGGATACAGCCAAGGCGCGCCGCATTCCCGGCACAGGTCTTGGCCTTGCCATCGTTAAGCATATCGTGAATCGCCACCGAGGCCGCCTTGGCATTACCAGTGAATTGGGGCGCGGCACCACATTTACAGTTTATTTGCCTGTCGCATCTGATGATTTTCCCGCAGAAACCGTAGCCGCATAAGCTTTGCAACAACCCGCAAGACCTTGACTTTCCTATGGTTTAACGAAAAAATGCCCCTTTAATTCACACGAGTCGAGGCCAATCCAGAATGGAACGAAACAAGACTGATCTTCAGCCCACCATCCTCATCATTGAGGATGAAGAAGATATCATCACGCTGCTGCGCTATAACCTCGAGGCCGCGCATTACCAGACTTTGGTCGCGCGTGATGGCGAAGAAGGCATCTTGATGGCCAAGGAACATTTGCCAAATCTGATTTTACTCGACTGGATGATGCCAATGCTCTCAGGCGTTGAGGCTTGCCGCCTGCTCCGCCGCAATGAAAAAACCCGCCAGATTCCAATTGTCATGGTCACTGCGCGTGGCGAAGAAGCTGATAAAGTGCGTGCACTGGATGTTGGCGCAGATGATTATGTGACCAAACCATTTTCGCCGGCAGAGCTTATCGCCCGCGTGGGCGCAGTGCTGCGCCGCGTTGGCAACCTGCGTTTGGATGCAAAACTTGAAGTTGGCGATATCGTAATGGATACCGCCGAATTCCGTGTGCATCGCGGCAGCCGTGAAATCCACGTCGGGCCCACCGAATATAAAATTCTGAAACTCTTTATGCAAAATCCTGGCAAAGTTTACTCACGCGAACAGCTCCTCAACCAGATTTGGGGCCAGGATGTTTATGTGGAAATCCGCACCGTGGATGTGCATATCCGCCGTCTGCGCGTAGCCCTGAATGAAGGCGGCGAACCGGATGTGATCCGCACCGTGCGCTCAGCCGGCTATGCCCTCGACGTCCACGGCACGATGGGCGACGAATAAAACAAAGGCCGCTTTCGCGGCCTTTATCTTAATCTCAAAATTTTCTTTTACTTCTTGGCAATAGCATCCGGCGCAGCTGCCGGATTAGCGGTGCGGTTTTTCAATTCCGCAATCAGACCATCTACGCCACCCTGTGCCACAATCGCATCAAAATCACTGCGCTGGGTCACGGACATCGAAACGCCCTCCACCACTGCGTCTACGATTTTAAAACCTTTCCCTACGGAACGTACGCGCCACTCCACCGCAACCGGCGGTCCGCCTTCCTGGCGGATCTGGGATTTCACGAAAACATCCTGAGAGCCTTCGGCGGGCACGGAACCTGTGACCACCAATTGCTGGCCGGAATAATCGCTGAAACGCTGGGTGTAAACCGTCACCACCATTTTCTCAAACAGCTTCTGGTATTCGCTGCGCTGGGCATCACTTGCATCACGCCAATGGCGGCCCAATACAAAACGGCCAATCGTTTTCAGATCAAAATTCTGTGTCAGTAATTTGCTAAAACCGGCTTTGCGCTTGGCCTCCGCCATTTCTTTGTCAGCCAATAGCACAACAACATCTTTGCCCAGTTTATCGATATAACTTTCCTGTGGCACAGCAGCCAAAGCCGCACTAACCGGCAACAGCAATGCCACCAGCAAAATTGCAGTCAAACGTTTCATAGATTTCCTCACAGGATTAATTGTAATCCGGAATTTCAGGCGCGTCACCTGAAGTTCCGTTAATCTTCGCCGCACGGCGTTGCGCATAAATACTGCGAACCGTGGCATAGAAGTCGAGAGAGTTTCTGCGTAAATCATCTACCTGTTTAATCAAACGCGAACGCGCGTCAAAACCCCTCGCCAATTGAATGCCAGTGTAAATGGTATCCGGGTGATCCACACCAAATGTGTCGTCGCGCAGCGCGATACCCACAGGGTCTGCATAATAATCTGCCGCCAGACCCACGGTATCCCGCAGGCTGCTGGGGCCGATCAAGGGCAGAACCAGATATGGGCCAGAACCAACGCCCCACACACCAAAAGTATCACCAAAACCGGTGAGTTTATCTTCAGACTGGCCGCCCATCACGTCAAACATACCGGCCAAGCCCACCGTGGAATTCACCACAAAACGCAACAGGCTGTCAGATGCCTCATCCAGATCACCCTGCAAAACATAATTCACCGTCGCCAAAGGTTCGCGGATATTGATGAATGCATGCTCCAGTCTGTCCAGAACAAAATCCGGCAAAATGAAACGATAAATTTCCGCAAGCGGACGAATGAAAACCACATCCATGCCTTCGTTGAACGCAAACACGTAACGGTTCACAGGCTCCAGGGGATCCCAGATCTCTTCACTTGCCGCCATGGCAGGCGCAGTCAGCGCGGTCGCCAACACAGCGACGGTCAAGAGGCGTTTGATTGTCTTCATCATTTTTTTATGTCTCATCAATAATGGTTGCTTGCTTGTTCTTAACATAGGGGCGGATTCGTTAAAAGTCGGTAAACAACCAAAAATTTCAATGACCTAAGGCTCTTTTCCCCCGTTGTACCTTTGCCACAGTGCCGTTATAACGGGCTAATGAAGCCGCAACCTGCACCTCCGGCCGAGCTGGAATTCCACAGTGCCCATAAAATCGCCATGGAAGCCATTGAAAAGATGGTTTCCCAGCAGATTCCGCCTGCCCCAAAGAATTTTGCCGTCTGGTACGCCTATTTCAGCCAAACCAACCCCGAGCTGAGCCGTGCCATCGACATCATGGCCAAAAGCTCCAAGCCCACGGGCAGCAAAGAAATCGAACAGCTGTATGAGAGCTTTTTACATGAAAAGCTGGCCGAAGGCCAGACCATGACCAAGGTCAACAGCCGCCTGCAGGAGACCCTGACCCACGTCCAGAGCATGATCAACGAGGCCGGCAGCCAGACCAGCCAGTTCAATTCAACCTTGGGCGACGCTGCCGGAAAACTGGACGGCAACGCCGCACCGGATGCCATTAAATCCATCGTCGGACAATTGGTGAATGATGCCAAAGCCATGATGGCGCAAAACGAAGCTTTGCAAAAAAAACTCGCGGAATCTTCGGCTGAGCTGGTGGAGCTGAAACAGGATCTGGTCAGCGTGCGCGAAGAAGCATTAACCGATGGCCTGACCGGCATTTTCAACCGCAAGGCATTTGACATGCGCCTCCTCCAGGCCGCGGCCGAAGCCACGAGTGAAGGCGAACCGATGTGCCTCCTCCTCGTCGATATTGATTTCTTCAAAAAATTCAACGACACGCACGGCCATCAGGCCGGTGATCAGATTATTCGCCTCGTCGCGCAAACCTTTCAACGCGCGTTAAAAGGACAAGATACTGCCGCGCGTTACGGCGGCGAAGAATTCGGCATTATCCTGCCCAACACCGTGATTGAAAACGCCGCCCGCGTGGGCGAAATTTTGCGCAACACCGTCGCGCATAAAGAAGTCATCAACCGCGTGAACCAGCAAAACCTCGGGCAAATCACCATCTCGGTTGGCGTCGCGCAATACCGGCATGGCGAAGCCCTGGAAACCATGATCGAACGCGCCGAT
>DPZW01000024.1:874-5675 GCA_003536545.1 Rhodospirillaceae bacterium | reverse complement strand
TTGATGCGCATTTTGACAAAATTTTGGAAAAATCACGCCGCGAAAATTACAAGCCGATTGGGTTTTTAATGATCGATATTGATAAGTTTAAAACTATCAACGACACGCATGGCCATCCGGTGGGCGATGAGGTTTTGGTTGAACTTGCAAAACGCCTCATGAACTCCATGCGACCGTCCGATATGGTGGCGCGGATGGGCGGTGAAGAATTTGTTGTGGTGATGCCCGAAAGCCGCCCAGAACAGGTTGCAATCATCGCCGATCGTTTGCGCGCGATGATTGCCGATACGCCGTTTCCCATCAAGGGCGGGGCGGAAATGCTGCCCGTGACGGCAAGTATTGGCGTGACCATCACGCGGCCAGAGCCAGAGCAGCCCGCGGATATTTTCAAACGCGCCGATGATGCGCTTTACCGCGCCAAGGAAGAAGGCCGTAACCGGATTATTGTGAATTGATACAATAAAAAAGCCCGCCATTGGCGGGCTATATATTTCTTGAAAAGAAGCCAGTTACTTCGCGCGTTTTTCTTCAAACTGCGCGTGTTTCCGGATGGTCGGGTCATATTTGCGCTTCTTCAGCTTCTCAGTCACCTTTTTAGGGTTCCGCTCAGCCATGTAGTAAAAACCCGTCTCTGGGTTCACCATTTTCACTTTAATCGTATTTTTCTTCGCCATTTGGGGTCTCTTTAGTTAACTTGAAGGGGGTGTATAGGCGATTTTGCCTCCCCCTGTCAATGAAAAGACCCTCAATTTAGCCAATTAAAACCCATTTAAAACGAAGCGCGACGGCCTTCTTCCACCTGTAAATCCTCCACCAAACGCTGGAGACGGCGCGATAGCTTGGGCTTTGCGCTGCTGTTGGCAGTTTTAGGGACGGCGGGGGCGGGTTTAGCCTCTGCCTTGGCTGGCGCAGGACGCTGGGTGGCCATCATCTGGCGGGCCATATTCTGCAGATGGATCAGTTCGTTCTGGCAATGTTTCAACTGGCGCATTTCGCGTGCTTCTTCGCCTGAGGTCACCAAAAAGGATTCCAGGCGGATGGCAAGCAGGTCTGACAAGATCTCAAAAGAGGTCGGTGATAGGCTCATGTTTTTTTGCTCCACTTTTCGAAAGCTAATATGTGCCGGCACTTCGTCCAGCATCATCCATGACTATGCGACAGAAATATTAAGAATGTCTAAACAGATCAAATAAACTTTAGCGGAGTGTCATGCGAATGACAAAAACCGCGTAAATTCCTATCAGCACAGAGAGATAAAGATAAAAACCGCCGCCAGCCGATAGCGGGGGGGCAGTGTCTGTAATGATAACTTCAGCATCTATCATGCCGTCCGTGCCATAGGACAGGGACTTTTGAATCCGGCCAAATCGATCCACTGCCACAGAAATACCCGTATTCGCGGCGCGTACCAGGGGAATGCCTTCTTCAACAGCGCGCGCCCGAGCTTGCGCGAGATGTTGGTGCGGGCCAATGGTGTTGCCGTACCAGCCATCATTTGTCACATTTAGCAAAAGCTGTGGATGATTTTTTACATCCACCACTTCGCCAGGAAAAATCACTTCATAGCAAACCAGCGGACTGATGCCCACGCCCGCTATTATTTGTGTTTGTGGGCCTGCGCCGCGACCCAAACCGGAAAAGGCAGTGACCACGGGCAGCGGAATATATTTGCCGAATGGCACATATTCACCAAATGGCACCAGATGGAATTTATCATAGTGGCTCAGAATTTCACTACTGACATCCATGTATTCAATGCTGTTAAAAAATTGTTGTGTTTGGGCGTCGCGGCGGATGGTTCCCGCGGCCAATATCGCGCCGCGCGGCAGGTGTTCTGCGATAATCATACGTGCCTCTGGCACTTCGGATAAAATATAGGGCACTGATGCTTCGGGCCAAACCACCAGATCCGGCACAAGATTGCTGGGCTCTGCCGTGAGGGCCATTAGTTTGCCCAGATTTTTCTGGCGGCTGGCCATATCCCATTTTTCATCCTGCGGAATATTCGGCTGGACAATGCGGACATTCAGAATTTTTTCTGATGGGATGTCTTGTTGCAGACGGATTGCACCAAAAACGGCGACGGCAATGATAATAACCATGGCTGCACCCAAATATTTGAATTTATGCTTTGGCAATTCAAATGCGGCTACGCATAGCGCGGCACAAAGCGCGATGATAAAGCCCGCGCCGTAAATGCCAACCACGGATAAAATCTGGAACAGGGCAGAAAAATCCGTGAATGCTGTGCCGATGACATTCCACGGAAATCCGGACAACGCATGACCGCGCAAGATTTCAAGCGCCGTCCAGAAAATGGGGAATAATAAAATAATGCCCAGGCGCGGGCGGCGCGTATAATTTGCCGTCACAAAAACAGCCGCGCTGCACAGGCCGGAATAAATGGCGACGATGGCAGGTAGGCCAATCGCACATAACGGCAGCAGCCAGGCAAAGCGCGGCCAATCAACGGTGAGTGCCACATTGATCCAGTAAAAACCAACGGCAAAATAGCCTAGGCCCCACCAAAAGCCGCGTGCAAAAGCTTGCCTAGTATTCCTGGCATTTACAATTTGTAAAATCAAAAACGCGAGAGATAAGAAAATCAACGGGAGAATATTGATCGGCGGCAAAGCCGCAACGGCCAGTGCACCGGCGAGGAAGAGAAACAGATTGGGGTGCCTTTGCAGCATGGCGCAAGTTAAGCAGGTTTTACAAAACTTGCCATGACCTTTTTTGTGCCGGCGTGGTCAAACTTCACTTCAACTTTGTCATGTTCGGTGGCGCGGACGGTGCCCATACCGAATTTTTGATGAAATACGCGTGCGCCGCGCACCAGGCCGTGTGCGCGATCCACTTCGATTTGTACTTTGGGTTGATAAGTTTCGGCAGCGGGCAGGGCGCGTTGATAAAAATTTCCGGGACTATTATTTCTTTGGCGCGGCGTGGTTTCATAAGCCTTAATCACATTGCCGGTGTGTTCAACGGCTGCATTCGGTAATTCAGAAATAAAACGCGAGGGAATGGCATGCTGCCACTGGCCATAAACGCGGCGGCTGCCCGCATAGGTAATATATAAATGCATGCGCGCGCGCGTGATGCCGACATAGGCCAGGCGGCGTTCTTCCTCCAAGCCCGTCACGCCATTTTCATCCAGCGATTTTTGCGACGGAAAAATGCCTTCTTCCCATCCCGGTAAAAACACAATCGGAAACTCCAGGCCCTTGGATGAATGCAATGTCATTAATGTCACCATATCGCCATTCGCCTGTTCATTATTTTCCATGACCAAGGATACATGTTCCAGAAATTCTTCAAGCGAATGAAATTCACCCATCGCGGAAATTAATTCCTTTAAGTTTTCGAGGCGGCCCGCAGCTTCAGGCGATTTATCTTTCAGCCAATGTTCGGTGTAGCCGGATTCTTCCAGAATAATTTGCGCAAGTTCGGTGTGCGGCGTGACATCCGCCTGACCGCGCCAACGCAGAATTTTTTGCATCAATTCGCGCAAGGTTGACCGCGGTTTGGGTTTTAACTCATCGGTTTCAATTACGCGCAGCGCGGCTTCCTGCAGCGGAATCTGTGCGCCACGCGCAACCCTATGCAGGGTTTGCAATGTCGCATCGCCCAGGCCGCGTTTGGGCGTGTTGATAATGCGTTCAAACGCCAGATCATCGCGCGGCTGCATGACGGCGCGCAGGTACGCTAACGCGTCTCTAATTTCTAATCGCTCATAAAATCGCAATCCTCCATAAACACGGTAGGGAATGCCCAATTGTAAAAACCGTTCCTCAAATTCACGTGTCTGGAATGATGCGCGTACCAAAATTGCCATTTCGGAAAGCTGTGCAGTTTTGCGGCGTTGCAGGGTTTCAATTTCATCGGCGACAAAACGTGCTTCTTCATCCGCGTCCCAGATGGCGTGGACGCGCACATGCTGGCCCTGATCTGCATCCGTCCATAATGTTTTGCCCAAACGTCCTGAATTATTTGCAATCACGCCTGATGCGGCTTCCAGAATTTTTCCGGTTGATCGATAATTTTGTTCCAGGCGCACCACGGCCGCGCCAGGGAAATCTTCTTCAAAGCGCAGAATGTTGCGCACCTCCGCGCCGCGCCAGCCGTAAATGGATTGATCATCATCACCCACGACGCATAAATTTTTATGCGTCTGCGCGAGCAGGCGCAGCCACAGGTATTGCGCGACATTGGCATCCTGATACTCATCCACCAACAAATAAGTGAATTGATTTTGATACATCAACAAAACATCGGGAAATTTTTGGAACAGCGTGATGCAATGCAATAGCATATCACCAAAATCACACGCGTTTAGGGTGAGCAGGCGGGCCTGATACTGCGTATAAATTTCCTTGAGCTTGCCCTCCGCCAGATTGCCCGCATCATGGCGCGTGACTTGATCCGGCGTCAGGGCTTTGTCTTTCCAGCGTTGAATAATCGCATTCACCAATCGCGGCGGTGCGGCTTTATCGTCAAAATTATAAGTCGCCAGAATTTGTTTGAGTAAGCGCAGCTGATCATCTTCATCGAGGATGGTAAAATTCGATTGCAAGCCAATGCGTTCGGCATGGCGGCGCAAAATCCGCGCGGCCAGGGCGTGAAACGTGCCGAGCCACCAACCTTCCACAGGTCGTTGCAGCAATTCGCCAATGCGTTCCTTCATTTCACGCGCGGCCTTGTTCGTAAATGTCACGGCTAGAATTTGCCCAGGATGCGCGCGGCCGGTCAGCAGAATATGCGCGATGCGCGTGGTCAGCACGCGCGTCTTGCCCGTGCCCGC